>JAUILW010000081.1 GCA_030432795.1 Gammaproteobacteria bacterium | reverse complement strand
CGCCCCGGACGAATATCTTCGTCACGACACGGGTCCGCCGGGTCGTTGGGGCCGCAGTTCAGCACGCTCGGGCCAAATGGTGAAGGTACGCCTTCCAGCGCCTCGCCGTTGCGGCCTGTAACTGGTACCCACGTAGCGGGGCCAAAACGCGACGCCTGCACATCCGCATCACCGTTGACGTCCGCATTCCAGTTGGCCGCGGCGTCACCGCTGAAACCATCGCCGACCAGAACGAAGGTCTGACCGCCCGAAGCGATGTCGCCCGGCTTCGACAGCACCAGCTTGTAGATGGAGCCAGAGTTATCTTCGTCGATGAAGTAGAGCACGCTGTTCGCCCGCACGCGGCTGAAGTTGATGCCCTCGTGCGATACAGCGGCGATACCTTCTAGAACACGCCAATCGACGCCTTCAACAAGCTCGGAGCCTCCCGCCACGGGATCGTTGGGTGAAGCCATAGGATTCATGATCTCTACGACGCGGCCAAGCCCCGACCATTCCTCCGCCGCAATAACCGTTCCCCAGGGGGTGTAACGGGCAGGGTCGAAGGCGCCAAAATCGTTGGCCCAGAGATCGTCACGCGTGCCGCGTATACCATCCGGCCCCGCACCTTGCTGGTCTCCGGCGAAGATCAGGGTATTCGAGTCCTCCGAAATGGAGTATCGCGATACGCCCGCACCAATGGGCGTTTCGTGCGGAATGAAGATGTACTCGCCGGTAGGATCATAGGCCAGCATGTCAAACATGGTAGCGGACGTTCCCTGACCGCGGACGCGCTGCACCGACTGCGTCACGTCCGCTTCGATTTCCTGCATGCTCGTGAGGTTGCGGTAGGCAATACCACCCGGCACCTGCCAGGGTGAATTGAGTTCGTTGAGATGGTTCGGCGTCGCTACAGCAGACGACTGCGTCAGCGGCGTAAAGTAAGGCTCGGTTCCCGCCGTCGCGGCCTGGCTTACGGCCAGGGCGAGCGTACCGATCGCCAGGGTCTTTGCGGTTGGTTTCACTGTTCCTCCTGATGCCCCCATAGGGTGTTTTCTCTGCGGGACGTCAGCTGTGTGCTAAACGTCTGAATTCAGCTTCGCAAACGCATGTGACCATTTCGTAAAGAATGTGTGTCGTTTCCGTGAACCTGCACTACCGTGCAGCGTCCGGCCAATCCAATCGAATATCCCAGAGATGGAACTTGTCCGCAGGCAGCGTGGGAGACGTGTCGTTGTCCACCTCACGATAGACATTGGCCGGGGGAGTGACCGTGGCATCACGGCCGTACAGATAATCCTGCTCCGCAACGATCGCGCGATAGGCCTTGTTGAGGTCCAGCGCGCGTCGCACGGAAGGTGCTATCAATGTATATACATCTTTAGCCGCCGCTATCGCGGCGAGGTTCACCGAACCATCGGCCAGGAACCACCGGGCCTGCATTTCCGGGTTGCTGCGAAACTCGCCACCACCACCCACGCGTTCGAGGTACGTGGCAATCTCTCCTTTCCGCTCACCCACGTTCGGCGCA
Source organism: Gammaproteobacteria bacterium (assembly GCA_030432795.1). Classification (GTDB taxonomy): domain Bacteria; phylum Pseudomonadota; class Gammaproteobacteria; order Pseudomonadales; family Azotimanducaceae; genus SYFY01. The sequence goes on along the minus strand of JAUILW010000081.1, from coordinate 8,793 downwards.
TCCGGCATACCGCGCAGATCGATGTATTTCCAGCCTTGAGCGCCGTCCACCTTGCGTGGGAACGCGAATGTCTTGTCGATGGTACTGCCGATGGAGGTATGACACCCCATACAGAACAGGTTCTCCTCATAGGTGAGCGTCCGCAACTTCCCGTCGGCCCCCTCAATAAAACCCTGCACCGCCCAACCGAATCCATTGTCCAGACCATGGTCACCGAGGAGTTTGTAACGGGGCAGCTGGCCCTGCTCCTTTGCCATGTTCTCCAGGTCGTACTCGCGCTGGTACACCGACTTGTTGTAGGCCTGCCACTTGCGCATGTATCGCACTTCCTTCATCCGCGTTGATGGTCCGATCCTCCCCTGCTCGTCCACCCCGACATAGCGCACCGTGTGCAGGAATTCTGTGCCCTGCGGATACAGATAGCTGTCGTTGAACCAGTCCGCTGCAGCACCTACCCAACGATCCACCCGGGTGATCTCCGTGACGATGCCGAGCTCCCCGTCACCATTCAGATCGACACTCACCTGACCCTCATCCACCGGCAGCGTCGATATCCGGTCAACGCCTTTGATACGCGCCTCGACGATGGCCAGATTCGCGCGGTAGATATCCGCCGAGAAATTTCCCTGAGCATCCTCCCGGAATGGCGCGGCAAGACGAATCATGACGTCGTCGGTGGAACCGTTCGTGGGCCAGAACGTGCTGGGCAACGGTTTGTAGTTGAAGGCTATCCAGTGGCTGCCGTCTCGAGCCACGCCGTGCTCATTGAATGCTTCAGCGCCGAGGTGCAGGTTCTGTAGATCCGGAATCCAGCCTTCGAATCCAGCATCCCGCAACCTGGACGCCAGCTCGCTGTAGTTGTCCTGCGACGTCCATGCCTGAATCTCCTGATCGCTGATTGCCTGCACTGCCGCGGTACGGTCTTCGAACAGGTTGTGCCAGTGATTGGTGAGCCCCACATCGCTGAACGCGTAGTCGAGTTGCAACACGCCATCGTGCATCTGGTTCTCCCGGCCTGGCTGACCGTTCTGATGGCATACGTAACAGGGATTGAATTGGCCAACCGTCTTCGTGTAACACTGCGGTGGTATCGGCGCTTCGTCGTTGAAGTTGGTGCGCTTGGGGTGCAGCTCAGGCAATGGCACGCTGATCACCGAACGCTGCTGTTTGAGATGATCAACGATCTGCTCGTGGTAGGGTTTGGCGGCCTTTTCGGCCGAGGCAAAGGACACCTGGATAGCCGACGCGAACACGAGGCAGACGGTTGTCCGCAAAAGTATCCTGTTCATGAGATCACACACTGGATTGCAATCGATGAGGAAAAAGCTAAAGGCTGCCGGTTACGGAATCATGACTGTCATCAGTGGTAAACACTGGGCGTTGACCTTTTCCTGCCTACTAACCGCAGCGCATGTATCCGCCGCCGAACTGCGCATCAATCAGATCCAGTTCGTTGGCTCCCACAACAGCTACAAGCAGGCCATGTCCTGGCACTGGGCGACGTTGCTCCGCTGGCTGGACGCAGACGCTGCGCAAACGCTGGACTACGAACACTCCAGCCTCGCAGCCCAGCTCGACCTCGGCATGCGGGTACTGGAGATCGATGTGTTCTACGACCCGCGCAGTGCGACCTTCCCCGTTGGCCATGTGCAGCTCATAGACATGAACAGCCGCTGCTCGCCGCTGCGCGCCTGTCTCGAGCAGGTGCGCCGCTGGAGCGATGCACACCCCGCGCACATTCCCATCTGGATCATGTTCAATGCCAAAGACCAACCCATCGCCCGCCTGCCTGAGCCAACGCCCTTCGATGCCCCGGCATTTGCCAGCATGGATGCGGTGCTCGAGGCAATCTGGGGGGACCGCATGATCCGTCCGGAAGATGTCGCTGGCCGGCAATGGCCAGACCTTGAATCCAGCCGTGGCAAGGTGCTGTTTCTGCTCGACGAAGGCGGTGCCAAGCAGGCGCTTTACGACACGGGCCAACCGCGCCCCATGTTCATGAACCTAACGGAGGACGACCCGCGAGCCGCGGTAATGGTGATCAACGATCCGCTCGCCGAGAGCGCGCGCATTCGCCGATTGATCGCCGCGGGATACATGGTGCGCACCCGCGCGGACGCTGATACCCGGGAAGCACGAAGCAACGACACCAGCCGTCGAGACGCCGCGTTCGCTAGCGGCGCCCAGGCGGTGAGCACCGACTACTATATGCCGGCTGCGCACTTCGACAGCAGCTACGTTGTGCGGCTGCCGGCAGTGGCACGCTGTAACCCCGTGTCTGCCGACGCGCCGTGCGAGGTGAGCGAGTAGGCTCAAATCGATGACGCGCACCCTCCACAGCAACGAGATGCCCATCAGCCTGCCGCTGGTACGGCGCCTGGTCGATGCGCAGTTTCCCCAGTGGGCCAACGAGCCGCTGCGTCCCCTCGCGGCCACAGGATCTACCAACCTGAACTTCCGTCTGGGCGAAGACAAGCTCGTACGGCTGCCGCGACAGCCAGGCGGTGGCGAGGCGATTGCCCGCGAGGCGGCCTGGACACCACACATCGCTGAACACCTGTCGCAGAAGGTGCCACGCTTCCTGGGCTTAGGCGTACCGCAACACGGTTATCCCGAGCCATGGGCCATCACCCGCTGGTTGTACGGTACCCACCCCGCCACCGACAGCAGCGACTTACAGCTTGCCGTGGATCTCGCCGACACAATAATCGCGCTGCGCCGCGTGCCGGTAGTACGCGTCAGCGGTCTCAGGCACTACCGCGGCGGGCCATTGGTGCGCTACGACAAACAGATGCGGCGGGATATCGAAGCATGCCGCCAGATCAAAGAACTGGATCTGGACCTGACGCTGGCTGAGGAAGTATGGCAACACGCCATGGCACTGCCGGAAGGCGGGACGCGCTCTTGGTACCACGGCGATCTGGTGGCGGAAAACCTTCTGACAGAAGACGGTCGCCTCACCGGCATTCTCGACTTCGGCGGTGCCGGCATTGGCGATCCCACCGTGGACCTGCACGGCGCATGGGAGCTGTTCGATCAGCATGCCAGACAAGCGTTCCGTGAGCGGCTGGCCGTTAGCGAAGCAGAATGGCTGCGCGCCCGTGCCTGGGCGCTGGCGATTGCGCTCAGCACGTTCACCTATTACTGGCAGACCATGCCAATGCGCGTTCAGGACCGGCTGGCCATGGCGCGCAATGTACTGGCGGATGCACGAAAGGACGCGCGTCCTTCAGGCTGATGCCGCTATGAGGTTCGCCTGGGCGGCCGCTTTGCTTGACGCACCGTCCATACGTTCAATACAGGCGGTACCCGCCGGTGAGTACATCATCGTCACGCAGTGGTTGCAGGCGGTGCATCCAGAAGCATCGGCGGTACCGCTGCGCCAGCCTTCGATCAGGTTGGCGTCGTGCACTAGCACGCGTCCCAGCGCCACGGCATCGAAGCCCGCATCCAGGGCCGAACGCACGTTGCCAACATTCTGCACACCGCCGAGGTAGGCGAGCGGCATCCGTACCGCCTCGCGAATGCGCTTGCTGTTTTCCAGCAGGTACATCTCACGGAACGTCACCGGCTTGAAATCAGCCATGTGCTGCATGCGCATGCCGAGGCGAATCACCCAGTTCTCCGGCGGCTTGCGCACCTCGCTCGGTAGCGAGGATCCAAATATGCCGCTCACCGACTCCACGTTCATGCCGTTGCTGAGCACCGCCATATGCGCACCAGTACGCTCGAGTATGCGTGCGACCTCGATACCTTCCTCGATGCCATTGCCTGCTTTGACGCCATCGGTGATGGAGTATTTGACGATCACCGCGAGATCGTTACCGACGGCATCCAGAACGCGGGACAACACTTCAGCCGGGAACTTCATCCGCTTGGCGATGTTGCCGCCGTACGCGTCGCGCCGCTTGTTGTACAACGGCGAGACGAACTGGCTGAGGAGGTAACCGTGCCCCATATGCAGCTCCACCGCATCGAAGCCACTTTCCCTTGCAAGCACACAGGCCTGCACGAACTCCTCGGTCATGGCCGCCATGTCGCTCTGCGTCATCCGCTTCTTGGTGAACCGCCGCGACAGCACGCCCACCTTGTTGAAGCCGCCTGAGGCGCTGAGCGGTCGGGATGTCTGCAAGTCGTCATGGGACAGAAAGGTGAAACAGCCCGCGTGCGTAACCTGTGCGCACACCGCACCGCCATGCGCATGCACGCCGTCGGTCAAAGCGCGAAAGTCGGCAACATTCGCCTCGTTCAGCACCGCCTGATCCACGAACGTGCGCCCGTCCAGACTGGTGGCGCAGTAGGCGACCGTGGTCAGGGCCGCACCGCCCTGGGCGATGCCCGCATGAAACTGCGCAAGCCCCTTGGAGATGATGCCTTTCTTGCACATGCCTTCATTAGTGGCCGCCTTGATGAACCGGTTGCGCAACTTCAATGGGCCGATGGCGAGCGGCTCGAAGGCTTGCGGAATGGATTGCGTCATGGGGTTACCTCGCGTCAGCGGCCGGTACGGTCCACACGGGCGAGGTCCAAGCCCGCTCCTGGATGACCGGCGAATAAAAGGGTTCGTTGTCGGGATCGATGCAGCACTTACCGTAGATGTCGCCGTCTGCCTCACCCATTCCAATCAGGGCCTCGTTCGCCGCCTGCGCCTGTGTCGCGCACTGCTCGGAGAATGGGTTTACGCCTGCTGCCTGGCACTGCACCGTGCTCCAGCGGCAGGTGGGATTTTCCAGCACGCGCGCATAGTAGAACGCGCGCTGCGACGGATCGAACTCCGCGTCCTGCCACACCGCACACAGGCTCGCGGCACCGCGACCCGTGCGCGCGCAATTCTGCGGGTCCACACCCGCGCCGTTGTCGGCATCGCCTGCCACGTCCACCACGCGCTCGTGCACAGCACCCGCCGCATCCACCCAGCCCTTGATGATCTGAATACGCTGCAGGTCGGTGCCCGGAAGCGCGGCCGTGCCTGGGTCTTTCTGCGCGTTGACGAAGATCGACAGCTTCGTGGGAGCGGCGAGCTCCCCACCCATGGGCACCCCCGCGGCATACCCCTGCGCAACGGCGTCCGGCGCATCGCATAGATTTTGCGACAGATCCTCGCCAGCAAACAGCCGCACCACCGGGCGCGTACCGCTGGTGGCATAGGTTTCGCGGCGCTTCATGGCCGCGAAGATGGCATCGCGGGAGTTCTCCTCCGCCCACACCACCGCGTGGCCGCCGGGGTTGGAGAAGAAGTGGTCCTGCACATTGCGGTAACCGGCGTCGCGGCGCCCCAGGTGGCCCGTGTAGTCGTTTTCTTCAGCCCCGCCCGGTGATGCACTGTGCGTGTCGGTGCTGCCGATAAAGCCCATGACAAAAGGGTTCACACCTTCCGCCTGAGCGTAGGCCAGACCGTCTTTCAGGGCGTTGCGTACCATGTTGCGGCGGGCATAGTCGCTCACCGGCACGGGCGCTGCGCGCTCCGTGCGCACCACGCCGTTCACAGAACCCAGCATGCTCAGGTTGTCAGTGGTTACTTGCTCGAAATCGCACAACTCATCCTCTGTATCAACGCCGAGCCCAGCCAGGCGGTCGAACCGGCACTCCGATGCCCCCTTGTGCTGCACCAGTTCCACCAACGGCTCGAACGCCAGCCGATCGTCGAGCTCGGCGGCCGACTCCGGGTTGCGGAACATCAGCCCACCCGCCAGGTTGGAGTTGTGGGGGATGGAAATCACATCGCAGCCGTCACCCGCCTCCGTACACGCACGGCGCAACCCCTCCCACAGCCGGGGGAAGTTGTAGCGCCCCGTATCGTACGTAGAGATGGGCATGTTGGTGACTTCGGCATTTCTGAAGATCACGTTGCGGTGCATGTTCTGGCGGTTGGGCGAATCCGTGTACTCGTATGCCACGAAGGTGGTGAACTCGCAGGCTTCGGTTCGGTCGTAATGATCTTCCGCCGCCTGCTGTACACGGCCCCATGCTTCCGCACCGGCAACATTGCAATCGTTCAGGGTACACACGAAGGAGTGCTCGGCACCGTCGGTCTTCTGCCCGGACAGGCCAGACCACCAATCCGCCGCATAGAGCTGAACCCAGAGATTGCTTGCGCGGGTCATCGCGCACAGCGGCCACCAGTAGCCGAGCTTGCCGGCATCCTGGGTACAGATGTCGATAGGACCCAGATACTCGCCGTGATCGGTGACGGCCGTGAAGTCCAGCGGCCGCGGCAGCCGCGCGGTGACCACCTGCTCGCCATCGGCATTCGGCAGGGTGATCGGCTCACCCTTGGCGTAGCGATAGGCATCCCACGGATCGCGACGGGTGCTGGAGATGTAGGCATCGAAGGAATAGCTCGTATGCACGTGCAGGTCGCCAAACAGCGGTTTGCGCAAGGGATCATGGTCCCGGCAGGGTGCGCGTTGCTCTGTGCGCTCGAACGCCGCTGCCGCAGCGCACCCCATCGCCACAACAAGCCCCCAGGCCTGAATGATACGCACTCGCCCCCCGTTCGGAAATGCATTTGCGCATTTCCATGCATCGTCATCTACGAATTTTGATTATACAATGACCTTCAACTTTCAATAAGCGTAAATTCTGCCATGGACAACCCCTACTCCCTGGAAGGTAAAACGGCCCTGGTCACCGGCGCGGCACGCGGCATCGGCCGAGCCATTGCAGAGCGTTTCGTCGCCGCTGGCGCCAGGCACGTGGTCTGCGCCGATGTGCTGGATAACCTGCTCGCAGAGATACCCACCAACGCAAGCTTGAGCACCCGCGTGATGGACGTCACCGACGAAGGCGCCTGGCAGCAGGCGGTGGACGCAGTGGTGCAAGCACACGGCCGCCTGGACATTCTGGTGAACAACGCGGGTGTGCTGGTGTTCGGCACCCTCGACGAAACCTCCCCCGCAGACTTCCGCCGCATGCTGGAGATCAACGTCACCGGCACGTTCCTCGGCATCCGTGAGGGGCTGCGGGTGATGAAGACGCAACGCCGCGGCGTGATCATCAACACATCCTCCTCCTCCGGCATGCTGCCAAGCAACTTCGTCGGCGCCTATGCCGCCAGCAAGTACGCCGTGCGCGGCCTTACCCGCTCTGCAGCGCTGGAGGCTGGCCCCCACGGCATCCGCGTGAACAGCATCCACCCGGGCGGCGTCAACACGCCCATGACCAACCCGTTCGGCCAGCCGCAGGAAGAAGTGGATACCGGCTACAAGTTCGTTGCCGCGCAGCGCGGCTGCCAGCCGGAAGAGATCGCCCACGGGGTGACCTACCTCGCCTCGGATGCAGCCGCGTACTGCAACGGCACGGAGCTGGTGATCGACGGCGGCCTCACCGCGGGCATCTACTTTCCCGGGCTGCCAGGCTCGCCAATCTAGGGTTACACTGGCCCCAACCACGGGAGGGGCCAGTTTTGAACCGCAACGTCTTCTATGTCCGCCTCGGCATCGTCTGCCTGAGCATAGCTTTCAGCAGTGCAGCGGCAGCCGCTGAGTACTCATCACCCGTGGGCAACAACTACCCGCAGAACGTCTACTGGGGCGACACTCACCTGCACACCCGCAACTCTGCGGACGCCTACTCCCTCGGCAACATGAATCTCACCCCGGCCGACGCCTACCGTTTCGCTCGCGGGCAGGCTGTAACGGCGCACAACGGCATGCAGGTGCAGCTGCGCCGGCCGCTGGATTTTCTCGTGGTGTCGGATCACTCGGAGTACCTCGGTGGTTTCTACCGCTTCAACGTGGGCGATCCGCTGGTAACCGGCACCGCACCCGGCAAGCAATGGACACAGTTCATTGCCGATGGCGACATGACGAAGTTTTTCGCCGCGTTCACCGCCAGCATGTCGGATCCGGAAAACAATCCCGCCTTTCCCGAGGATACGCGCCTGGCCATCTGGCGCGATGTGGCGCAGACCGCGGATGAGCACAACCTGCCAGGGCGCTTCACGGCGCTCACCGGCTACGAGTGGACGTCGATGATCGACGGCAACAATCTCCACCGCGTGGTGGTCTACAAGGACAGTGCCGACAAGGTCGCCCAGCTACCACCTTTCTCCGGCCAGGACAGCCTCGATCCCCGGGAACTGTGGAAGGCGCTGGCGCGTTATGAGGAAACCACCGGGGGCGAGGTGCTCGCCATCGCCCACAACGGCAATCTGTCGAACGGCATGATGTTTCCTAACAAATCTGTAGACGGCCAGCCCCTCACCACCGCTTACGCGGAACTACGCGCCCGCTGGGAACCGATCTATGAGGTAACGCAGGTCAAGGGCGACGGTGAAGCGCACCCGACCCTGTCACCGGACGACGAGTTCGCAGACTACGAGACCTGGGACTGGGACAACATCGGCCGCAGCCAGCAGAAAGAAGACTGGATGCTCGAACATGAATACGCACGCAGCGCACTGAAGCTGGGGCTGCGCCACGAGAAGGAACTGGGCGTCAACCCGTTCAAATTCGGCGTGATCGGCAGCACCGATGGCCACAACAGCATCTCCACCACCCAGGAAGACAACTTCTTCGGCAAGTTCCCGGAGTCAGAGCCCGGCCCGCAGCGCACGGAGAACAGCATGGCCGCACGCTTGTGGCAAAACTGGCGCATCGTCTCCTCCGGCTACGCCGCCGTATGGGCGCCGGAGAACACACGCGAGGCCATCTTCGACGCCATGAAGCGCCGCGAAACCTATGCCACCACCGGCTCCCGCATCACCGTACGCTTCTTCGGCGGCTGGGAGTTTGATGCAGACGACATCCACAAGCCCAACTATCTGGACATCGGCTACGGCGGCGGCGTGCC
>JAUILW010000731.1 GCA_030432795.1 Gammaproteobacteria bacterium | reverse complement strand
GTCGCCAACGGCAACAGCACGTGCATGATTCGGCGCGCGAAACGTTGAAGAACATCGACGCGTACCGGCAAAAGGAAGGGAAGTAGACCGGAGAGCGGGGAAGCGATCGCTACCGAAGCAGCAGCAAGCAATCTGTGCGCATCTGGTCCAGCAGCCGTTCAGTCCGCTGCAAGCCCAAGCGCCCGGAAGGCTGCGGTCACCTCCGCGTGCCGTGCGTTCACATCGTCGAGAATGTGCGCATGGGTTGGGATGAAGAACAGCCCCTTGTCGTAGCCCGCGAGCGCATATTGCGCGCATTCATCCGGTGATATGAAGCGCTTGCGCAGGTTTGCTTCCGCTTCAGCAGTGAACGTCTGGCGCAGCGGATCATCCGCTGGCGCTGACTCCAGTGCAGTAAATGTTTCAGCGAGCCGTTCAGTCAGCACGGCAGCCGGCATCAGGGTGCTTACTGTGACGCCGGAATCGCGGAGCTCGGATCGCAACCATTCAGCCATCACCAGCAGCGCATGCTTGGTTCCGCCATAGGTGCCCATGGCCAGTTCGGCGTTCTCCCGCGGCATTACCAGTGAGTTCTCGGAGCCCGTGAACATCACGTGTCCGGTGCCGTGCTCATCGAGCAACCGCCTGATGTATCGCTGAGCGATGTCCAGCGCACCGTAAAGGTTGAGGCTGAACTGCGCATCAAAGTCTTCGCGCGTTGAATCGAGCAGTGGCTTCATCGCGCCGGCCCCTGCATTGCTGAACAGGACATCCGGAGTACCTTCATTGGCCCAGACGTCGTCCAGCAGCGCCTGCGTTGCGGCAGCGTCGGTCACATCCGTGCATACCGCACGAATGGCGCCGAGTGCAGACAGTTCCTCCACCGTCTGCTGGGCAACGCTCGGTGTGGTATTGGTGATCACCACCTTCGCGCCGCGCTGCAGGCAGGCGCGTGCCAGCCCCTTGCCGATGCCCTGGGCGCCGCCGGTAATCAGCGCGCAATTGATGGTTCGAGTGCTCATGGTTTTTTCCGCCGTATAAAGAGGGTTGTTGGACCCGTGGCTGTTTTGCCAAGTTATTGAGAGTACCGGAAAAGTTGTGAAGGCGGCGCCGCACACCGAGCGTTCGAGTCAGCCCTGCAGCATCTCCCGTATGCGCTTATGCAAAGCCTGCCGGGCGGGCGTCTGCCGCTGCGTGGCGAGCCGTGCTTCGGCCCGCAGCAGAACGGCGCGCGCATCATCCATGCGACCTGCCTGCGTGTAGACACCTGCCATATCCAGTGCCCAAGCCGGTGTGTGTCCCAGCGCGTCTCCGAGCCGCTCGCCCAGCTGCACACGCGTCGTGCCCTGCGCAAGCGCCATGGCGGCACGCAGGAGCTGCGGCTGTTCGCCGCTGCGGCGGAGGCTGTTCTCGAGCACCTGCAGCGCCTGCGCAGGCTGGCCCATGTCGAGCAGAACGCGGGAAAACGCCAGCGCATCGCCCGGGTGAGGGGCTGCGCTGCGTTGCAGATGGCGGGCATAGTCGTTGCGGCTTGCTGCAAGGTTTCCCGCTGCTGCGTGGGCGCGAGCGCGCAGCAGCAGCGCCTGTGGATGGTCGGCGTGGAGTGTGAGATAGCGGCTGAGCGCCTGCACCGCGGCGTCCGCCTGGTTTGCAGCCAGAAACAGGCCGCCCTGTTGCAGGTCAGCTTCCCGTGCGTCACCCAGGGTTCGCGCGGTATCGAGGTCGTTCTGCGCCGCCTGCCAGTGGCTGGCTTGTGTGTGCAATGCCGCGCGGCGGATGTAGAGCACCTGCTGGTCCGGCTGGCTGCGGATCTGCGCATCCAACCGTGCGAGCGCTGTGTGCACGCCTGGATGTGCCGCCGCCAGGGCTGCGGACAGCGTCAGCAGCATGCCGGCCAGAGCGTGGTTCATTTACTGATGACGAACCAGTCCAGCACCTGGCCGTGCTCGT
>JAUILW010000730.1 GCA_030432795.1 Gammaproteobacteria bacterium | reverse complement strand
CCACAATAGGCGTGTCGGCATGCTCTCCGGGGAGAGGGAGAACAGCTAATCGAACCAGCAAGCGACGAAAGTCGCCTGAGCAAGTACCTGCAACGCAAACCCTGGTACCGATGGTACGCGGTCGGCGTGCTCACTGCGGTGTACGCATCGAGCCAGGTGGATCGCCAGATCATGGGCATGCTGCTCGAACCGATTCGACTGGAACTCGGGGCCAGCGACACGGCGATGGGCTTCCTCGTCGGGCTCACCTTCGCGATCTTCTACGCAACCCTCGGCATGCCCATCGCGATGCTCGCCGATCGCACCAATCGGCGGAACATCATCACCGCCGCGATCACCGTCTGGAGCGCGATGACCGTACTGTGCGGGTACGCGCAAACCTTTGTGCAGATGGCGTTGGCAAGGATCGGCGTGGGTGTCGGTGAAGCGGGTTCAACTCCGCCCTCCCACTCGATCATCTCGGATCTCTTCCCGCCGGAGAAACGCGGCACAGCCATGGGCGTGTTCGCACTTGGTGTGAACATCGGTCTGCTTCTCGCGTATCTCGGCGGTGGCTGGATCAGTGAGAACTACGGTTGGCGGACCACCTTCATCGCCGTGGGTCTGCCAGGCCTGTTGATCGCACTGGTGCTGTATCTCACCGTGGCGGAGCCACGTCGTGGTGCGGCGGACGGCACGGCCCCAAGGCAAGGCAACGATGCGCCGCGGTTCAGAGCGGTGGCAGCGTATATGTGGCGGGTGCGTTCTACGCGACATCTCACGATCGGTGCCGCCATTGCCGGCTTCATCGGCTACGGCTTCACGTTATGGATGCCCACGTTCCTCATTCGCTCTCATGGCTTATCGCCCACCGAAGTGGGCCTGGTGCTGGCGCTGATGACGGGGCTCGTCGGTGCGCTGGGGACCTTCACCGCCGGCAAACTCGCCGATGTGCTCGCTCGCCGCGACGAGCGCTGGCGCAGTTGGGTGGTGGCCGCCGGGAAAGGTGGCTACGTGCCCTTCCTCGCGGGTGTTTTCATGGTCGACGACCTGACCACGGCGCTGGTTCTATATGTCATCCCGGCCTTCTTCGGCGGCTTCTATCTCGCTCCAACGTTCGCACTGATTCAAAGCCTGGTGTCTCTTCGCATGCGGGCACTCGCCTCCAGCATCGTCCTGTTTGTACTGAACATTATCGGCATGGGCTTCGGGCCGCAGCTGGTCGGGATCATGAGCGATTACTTTGCGCCTGAGTACGGCAAAGAGTCGTTGCGCATGTCGTTACTCATTCTGACGTTTCTGAATCTGTGGTGTGCCTACCACTACTTCACAGCCGGGCGCACATTGAAAGAGGATATGGCGCGTCGGCCAGGCTGATCGCGATCAGCCGGAAACCCGTGCACGTCGGCGATTCTGCAGAGCGACCATCACCGGCATCAGAACACCCAGCAGCGCGTAGACCCACCCGGACAGCACCACCCATCTGCTGTCACCGGCCACCTGCGCAATGACGGCGGCAAGCAATCCGAACCCCGCCAGAAAACCCCACGCCTCCACGTCAGATCGCGCATCCAGCGCTTCCAACGCGCTCAGCCTCAACGCCTCCCGCTTGCGCCAGGCATGCAGGTGCAGCAGGCAGATCAATCCGCAAAGCACGCAGAAGATGGTGCCGTACACCGTGAAGATGTAGGTCATGTTGGCGAGGGTTACTTCGAAATTGCCCGGCGCCCACCCGTCGGTGAGGTAGGCGGCAGCCGAGGAGAAGATCACGCGCAGGGGATAAACGATGACCAGTACACCGCCGATGAGCGCCATGGTCATCCATACGCTGGCGATGTCCTCCATGCCGTAGGTGCGGCTCCAGGCCCGGTGGCCCAGCCAGAACATCGTGAGCTGCGCAAAGCTTGCCAGGAAAGCCGGCGTGCCTTTCAGCGCCTCAGTAAACGTCTCGT
>JAUILW010000729.1 GCA_030432795.1 Gammaproteobacteria bacterium | reverse complement strand
GTGTTCGTCGGTGGTGTGACGGTGAGCAACGCCACGCTGCACAACATGGACGAGATCGGGCGCCTGGATCTGCACATCGGCGATACGGTCATGGTTCGCCGGGCGGGCGATGTGATTCCACAGGTGGTCAGCGTCGTGGCCGGCAAGCGGCCAAAGAATGCCGAACCGGTTGCGCTGCCCGATGCGTGTCCGGTGTGTGGCAGCCCGGTGGTGCGGCTGGACGACGAAGCCGTGGCGCGCTGCAGCGGCGGCGCCAACGTCTGTGCGGCGCAGCGTAAAGAAGGCCTTCGGCATTTCGCTTCGCGCCTGGCACTGGACATTGAAGGGCTGGGTGACAAGATTATCGACGCGCTGGTGGAGCGGGATCTGGTTCGTGTCCCGGCGGATATCTTCAGGCTGGATCACGATACCCTTGCGGAACTCCCTCGCATGGCCGCGAAATCCGCCGACAATCTCCTTGCTGCCATTGACCGTAGCAGGAACACGACCCTGCCCAGGCTCATTTACGCGCTCGGCATTCGCGAGGTGGGGGAGGCCACGGCGCTGGCCCTGGCGCAGCACTTCGGTACGGTGGACAACCTGCGCGCGGCGAGCGAAGAGGCGTTGATCGATGTGCCCGACGTTGGCCCGATCGTCGCCCGACGGATACGCGAGTACTTTGAGATTGCGGAAAACGTTGAAGCACTCCTCGCACTCCTCGCAGCCGGCGTCACCTACGAGCCTATAGAGGTGACCGCTGGCGAGCGGCCGTTGCAGGGCCAGACCTGGGTGCTCACCGGCACGCTGGAGAGCCTCACGCGCAATGACGCCAAAGCACGGCTCATTGCTCTCGGCGCCAAGGTGGCAGGTTCGGTATCGAAAAAGACCAGCCAGGTTGTTGCCGGCCCCGGGGCAGGCAGCAAGCTCGAGAAGGCTGCCGAGTTATCCATTCCCGTAATGGACGAAGCGGAGTTCCTTCGCTTCCTCGAGGCGCATGCTTAGGCGGGCCTGTCTGCTCCTGGGGCTACTGGTGCTGGGAGGTTGCGCCAGCGCGCCGCCGCAGGATCCGGACAACATCTGCCGCATCTTTGAAGAGCGCCCGAAGTGGTACAAAGCGGCGCGCAAGGCCGAGAAGCGCTGGGGGTTGCCGCCGAACGTGGCGCTTGCGTTTGTTCACAGGGAGTCCTCCTACGTGGCCGACGCGCGGCCGCCACGCAAAAAGCTTCTGGGAGTGGTGCCCTGGCGCAGACCCACCAGCGCTTATGGATATGCTCAGGCCACCAACGAAGCGTGGTCGGATTACCTCGATGAGGCTGGCGGCTGGTTCTCCGATCGCGATGACTTTGCCGATGCGCTGGATTTCATCGGCTGGTACAACCACCGCTCGCACCGCAAACTGCGCCTGAACAAGGCCGATGCCTACAATCTCTACATCGCTTACTACGTGGGTCACGGCGGTTACGCACGTGGCAAGTGGCGGAAATCCGGTCCGGCCCGATCGTACGCCAACGTGGTGTCCGCTCGTGCGGCGCGGTATGGCGGGCAGCTGAAAAGCTGCAGGAAGAAGCTCGAAGGCGGCGGTTGGTTCGGGATCGGCTAAACTGCACCTATCCACAATTGCGCGTTGGAGTAACTATGGCGATGTTCGACAAGAAAAAGGCTGAAGAGCCGGAAGCCCCGGCCCCGGCACCCGTTGCGGAGCCAGCTGCGGTGAAGGCTCCGGGCACGCGAACGTCGGGTAGCCGGGCCGTCATCGGCGCCACCATCAAAGTGAAGGGCGACCTGTCCGGTGACGAAGACCTCATCATCGAAGGCCGGGTGGAAGGCACCGTGAAGTTGGATAAGCACGATCTGACCGTCGGCGAATCGGCAAGCGTGCATGCCAACGTGACCGCCAAAGTTGTGCGCATCGAAGGTGAGGTGGTTGGAGATGTCCGCGGCATCGAGCGGATCGTCATCAC
>JAUILW010000728.1 GCA_030432795.1 Gammaproteobacteria bacterium | reverse complement strand
GCGTTTTCGCCGTTCGGCAGCGTCTTTTTTGCCGGGTAGCAGGCGATGTTGGCGAACAGTGCTTTGCCCGCATAGGCAAAAAGATCATCGATGATCCATGGCAGGTCTTCTTCCGCACAGTGTTCGAGCACATCGGTGCACACCACCATGTCGTAGCGCCCCTGCGGTCGTTCACGGTAAGGCAGGTAGGCCGGATCGTAGAGGGACACTTCCACCCCGAGGAGCTCCTGCACACAGGTAAACGTGCGACCGTCGCCGAGGCGTATGTCGTTCACAGGCCGGTAGAGCATGGCCTTGCCGCAACCGTAGTCGAGCATCGTACGCGCGCCGTACTCACGCACGATACGCATGAGCTCGCCCACGTGCTCTGTGAGGCTCTGACCAGGAAACATGGCGCTCGCCGGAATTCCCTGCTCTGCAGAGCCGTTGGCGTGCAGATCCTGGTAGGCCTGCATCAGCGCCTGATAGCGGGGGCTCGGATGGTCGCGAGTGAATGAGCCTTCTGGCATGTCTTGTGTCCTTGGCAACTGCCACAAGTGTAGACAAAGCCGCAGCACCTGCTGCCAGTAGCCGCGGGGCTGGCTTTTGCTAGCCTCAGGGTATGGCTTCAACTGCATCATCAGAGCGCATGTCCCACAAGGATGGTGAGCGCCTTTCCCAGGCCCGTGCCCTGCATGCCAGCGGCCAGATCGAGGCGGCAACGCCGGTGTACGCGCGCCTGGCCCGAAAATACCCGCGCAGCCGCACCGTGCGCGCGCTGTTGGCCGCGGCGCACCTGGACGGCGGCCGCAACGAGCAGGCGCTGGCGCTGCTGGCACCGCTGGCTCGCCGCGGCGGTGCCGACGCCGACGTGCACTACAACCTTGGTCTGGCATTGGCCGGCACCGGTAATCACGAGGCAGCAGTCGCCGCCTACCGGCAGGCAGTTCGCATCGCGCCTAAGCATGCCAAGGCGCACTACAACCTTGGGGTGTCTCTGCGTCAGCTCGGTGACAACGCGCAGGCGGTGCAGGCGCTGTTACGCGATCACGCCATCGCTGCCCGCGCCGACAACTGCCGTTTGCTGGCCCGCGCGTACACCGCACTCGGTGAACGCAACAACGCCATCGAATACAGCCGCCAGTGCAACCGCTTCAGCCAGGCGAGCCTCCGCGATCGACGCCATCTCGTGTCACTGTTGTGCGAGGCAGCGGGCGAGGACACGGTGGTTGCCAACGCGGACATCGACGCACTCATAGCGCTTGCGGACGCGTGCCTCAACGCCGATCCACGCAACCCGGACACTGTGGCCGATATGGCCCGCGTATACGCAACCACCGGCAAACACCTCGAAGCGCTGCCACTCCTGGAACGGGTCTGCGCCATGGACCCGGAAAACGCCGAGATGCGCATGCTGCACGGCGTCACCAAGCTCATCCTCGGGGACCTCAAACAGGGCTGGCTGGAACGCACCCTGCTCACGCGCCTGGCCGAACCGCAAAGCGCCAGTGGTGTGCTGCGGCTGACAGATCACCCAACCGCAGGCAGCCACATTTTCGTCAAAGCCGATCAGGGCATCGGCGATCAGATCCTCTACGCAGCCATGCTGCCCGAACTGCTGGAGGAAGGCATAAATATCACCTACGCCTGCGATAAACGGTTGCATCCATTGCTCGAGCGCAGCATGCCCGGGCTCCGGCTGGCATCGCCGGATGCGGTGCCTTCCGCAGGCCACGATGGGTTCTGCAGCATCGGCGAGCTGCACATCTGGCTGCGGCCGGATCTTGCAAGCGTGCCGCAGGCGCGGGCCTTCCTCACGCCACCACCAGAATTGACAACCAAGCTCAAACAGCGCTACGCGTCGATGTATCCCGGCAAAGAGATCATCGGCCTCGCCTGGCGCAGCCACAACAGCGCCGCAAGCGGGTCCAAAAGTGTGCCGCTCGAAGCGCTGGCACCGGTTCT
>JAUILW010000727.1 GCA_030432795.1 Gammaproteobacteria bacterium | reverse complement strand
TCGGCGGCGAAGATGATGATCAGGCCGAAGACCTTGATGACGATGGTGACGAAGGTGGCGACGACGATGCCGGCGAGCAGCAGCATGGACCACTTCGACTTCATCCTCGCGATCAGGTAGGCCACCGGAAAGCCGAGGAGCAGGGTGAACAGCGTGGCCACCGCCGAGGTCTTCACCGTGATCCACAAGGTGCGCAGGTAGAACGTGTCGGTAAAGAATCGCGCGTAGTTCTTGAACACGAAGGTGTCGCCGATGCGACCCAGCCCGAGATCCTCGTAGAAGCTGCCCTTGAGGAACACGTACTGGCTGGCGATGATGAGTATGCCGATCAGCAGGAAGCTTGGCAGCATGACCAGTCCCCAGCGTGTATTCACAGGACTGACCCCTTGGTGGCTTGGCTGCGTCTGGCGGCGTACCGCCCTGCGTGGCTTGGAATCATGACAGCTCAGTCCCAGCGGCGGTACTTGTCGATGCGTCCCCTGGACAGGGCGCGAGTAGGAACCCGATAGTCAAGGCGTTGTCCCAGTGATGTTGAACGGCAGACCATAGGGTATGTTGTCGTTTTGCATTTCACCATATCGGCAAGCACCTAGTCTAATGCGACCATCCCTGCATCGGTATGGGGGATATCCCGCATAGGCATCGACAGGCTAAGACATTGATAATCTGGTGCAAACATTCATCTTCCACGCACGATTGCGGTGCATTCGACGTGTCGTTGCATCGCTGGTGTGCAACATCGTTGCCGTGGCAAAAACAGGCGGTATATCCATCATCATGAACAACGCTTACCGAGTGCTCTGCGCGGTCACGGCAGGCTTCGACGAACTGCGCAAAGCCTGCGCTCCGCTTTCCGGCGTCAGCCTGGTCGAGTGTGGCGACGACGACAGCCTGGTCGACGCCTTGCCCGGCGCCGACGGGCTGGTCATCTACGCCAGCCGCTACACGTCGGCGGTGGCGCGGGCGGTGCAGCGTCATGCGCCACGCTGGATTCACGTCACCACCTCCGGCACCGATGCCTTCGAAGCCATGCCGCCTCCGCCCGGGGTCACGATGAGCAGCGGCGGGCGGGTCTGGTCGGAGACGGTTGCCGAACACGCGGTTGCCATGTTGCTGGCGCTGCGTCGACAGTTGCACAGCGCGGTTCGCCGGGTGGAGGGGGATGGCTGGAACCGCGCGGCTGCGATACCCGCTCTCGGCGTGGTCAACGGTTCCCGGGTACTGGTCGTCGGTCATGGCGCCATCGGCGACCAGGTGGCAAGTCGGCTGCTTGCACTGGGTGCGGAGGTCACCGGCCTGGCGCGACGGGCGACGCGGCGCAACGGTGTCGACGTGTACCCGGTGGAGACCATCGACGAACACTTGCCGAAGCATGACTCGGTGGTGCTGTGCGTGCCGAGAACCGACCAGACACTGGGACTGTTCGATGCCCGGCGCCTGGCCCTGATGGCTCCGGGCTCGGTGCTGGTCAACGTGTCCCGTGGCGGCGTGGTGAACGAATCCGCCCTGGTGAGCGCGCTTGCCGCCGGTCGGCCTGCCATGGCGGGCATCGATGTCTACGAGGTCGAACCACTGCCTGCGACGCATCCACTGCGTAGTCTCGACAACGTCATCCTCACCCCGCATGTCGCCGGCTTCGGAGACAACGCCGTGCTCGGGCGCGTGGCTCGTATCGTCCACGACAACCTCTGCGACCTGCTTGCCGGGGAAGCGCCGCGGGATGCCTTCGACCATGCGCACTGGCAGCGGCCACGGGACCGTGCGCGCTAGGACCGGTGACGGTTGTTCAGGTCCTGGCCGTCCGCGCATTGATGACCGCCAACCCGGCGAAGATCAACAGCACGGCGACGCCGAAAACCGGCCCGTGTCGCTCGTCGAAGATCAGCATGCCCCAGCCGATGCCGGTGGCGGCAATCACGTAGCTGCTGTAGCTGTAGAACACCGCGCCGG
>JAUILW010000726.1 GCA_030432795.1 Gammaproteobacteria bacterium | reverse complement strand
GCTGCTGCGTTCGTCTCAGACGTGGCGGCGGCGGTCTCGGCGGCTTCTGCGTTGGTCTCGGACGCGGCGGCGTTCGTCTCGGACGTTGAGGCCGCCGTTGCTGACGCCGCCGCTGCCGTTGCGGATGTGCCCGCGTTAGTCTCGGACGTGGCGGCGTTGGTCTCGGACGTGCTTGCCGCGCTGGAGCTGGCGGCGGCGTTTGTCTCGGATGTGCTGGCCGCAGAGGCCGATGCCGCTGCGTTCGTCTCAGACGTGCTGGCTGCCGAGGCGGACGACGCCGCCGCAGTCTCGGACGCGGCTGCGTTCGTCTCGGACGTTGAGGCCGCCGTTGCTGACGCCGCCGCTGCCGTTGCGGATGCGCCCGCGTTAGTCTCGGACGTGGCGGCGTTGGTCTCGGACGTGCTTGCCGCGCTGGCGCTGGCCGCCGCGTTGGTTTCGGATGTGCCTGCTGCGGTCGCGGAAGCCGCTGCGTTGGTCTCAGACGTGCTGGCCGCACTGGCTGATGCCGCCGCGTTGGTCTCGGACGTGCTGGCCGCGCTGGCGCTGGCGGCGGCGTTTGCTTCGGACGTGCTGGCCGCACTGGCGCTGGCTGCTGCGTTCGTCTCAGACGTGGCGGCGGCGGTCTCTGCGGCTTCTGCGTTCGTTTCGGCGGTCTCGGCGGCGGTCTGGGCAGCTTGCGCTGCGGTGACGTTTGCGGCGGTTGCCGTGATGGCCCCTGCCGAGATGTCGTCAAGGAAGTCTTGCTCGGTGCCGGTGTTGCCTTCGTCAAGCCACGTTTGGTACGCGCTGCTACCTGTCGGGACGAACAGCTCCCAGTAGGTCGCCTCGTTGGCACCGATCCCCGGCTCGTCTGCGGCGGCGGCGGTGTGATCGAGGATGCAGATATAGACGGTGCCGCCCCGGCTCGTGATGTCGTCGGCTGCGAACTCAGTGCCCTCTGCCCAATCGCCGCGCCAGTTGACGCCCTTGGGTCCAGCGAGACCCTGCTGCCCCACCTGAGAAAGTGTTACGGTATAGGTCGTCATGCGGTGGACTCCAACGGGTTGTACATCACTTCTACCATGCCACGCACAGGAACGCGAATCTGCTGTAGGTTGCCTTCACCGGAGTCTGCGATGCTGACGGCGAGGAAGCCATACACCGGATCGTCTGGGCCGGGCTGCACATCCCAGTCGTCGATCAGATCGGCGGGGAAGATGATGCTGAACTGGTTGTCGGTCACGTCGTCATCCAATACCGTGAGCGTGGTGATTGTCTTGGACGTGGTTTCCTCGAACAAAGGTGCGTCACGCCCATCGCTCGGCACGTTCGCCCCTTCAACGACTTTGGCCGTGATCGTGCAGCCGGTGAGGTCGGTCATCCAACTCAGCGCGAAGCCGATTTGAATCTGCTCGCCCTTGGCAATAGAGATAAGGACCGCACCATCGTCTGTGATGAGGTCTTTACCGCTGGATCGGATCGCAGATCTTGGCATGTATCAGGTCTCCATTAGCCGCACAGGTAGATGCAAGCCACCCTCTTAATATCACCGGGCGAATCAAAAGTCACCGCTTCTCGTGCCTTGGCGACAGTGTAGCTGCGAATGATGTCGTCGGTCTGCTTCATGCCCTTGCCGGGGATGCTCGACGTGACGATCAGATCGCCTACCGCGATACTGCCGTTCTCTCCGCAGACATTGATCGAACCTTCGCCCACGGCGTTTATGTTTACCATGTCGTAGTTGTTGTGGTAGTCGGCCACGTCATGCGTGGTAACGAGAGGGGCCATCGGATCGTCAGGCGCAGAGACGTGGCCTTCCTGCGCGAGACGCGATGCTTCCATGTCCACAAAGGCCGCTGGGACGTACCACTCATCGAGCACCTTAGCGACAACGCCTACGGCCCCCGGCTGGTTGCGGTATGACGCGAGAGCCACTTCGGTGAAGGAGTCGGACAGACCTGCCACGATAACTC
>JAUILW010000725.1 GCA_030432795.1 Gammaproteobacteria bacterium | reverse complement strand
GAATCTCGTCCGCGTTGTCGGCGAGATCTTCCCACGTGGCATCGAGCCCTAGCTTCATGCCGCGGTTGGCAAACACCATATCGGAAGCGAACTTACCGCGCGCCGCCTGCACGATGCGGCCGTTGGGTGCATCTTCCGACACCAGAAACAGTGCCGCTGGGCTCACCAGACGCGGATGGTTCCACTCATCGGGATTTTCCGCATCAATCTTGCTGCCAGGCACGCTCGCTGTCATGCGGGTGGCCGCGCCGGGGGAGAGGCAGTTCACGCGTATGTTGTGCGATGCACCTTCCCGGGACAGATTGTTCATCAACCCCACCATGCCCATCTTCGCGGCACCGTAGTTGCTCTGCCCGAAGCTGCCGAGAATGCCTGAGACGCTGGAAGTGAACAGAATGCGGCCGTAGTTCTTCTCGTACATGATCGGCCAGGCATGCCAGGTCACGTAGGCGCTGCCGTTCAGGTGCACGTTGATGACGATGTCCCACTCATCGAGGGTCATCTTCTTGAACGACTTATCGCGCAGGATGCCGGCGTTGTTGATGAGGATATCCACCGTGCCATAGCTGTCCATGGCGGTCTCGACGATGCGCTTGGCGCCAGCACGATCGGACACCGAATCCTTGTTTGCGACCGCTTCGCCACCAGCGGCGCGGATCTCCTCCACCACCACATCCGCGGCATCACCCTGCCCGGAGCCGTCCATCGATCCACCGAGATCGTTCACCACGATCTTCGCACCACGCTCGGCAAGCATCAGCGCGTGCTCGCGGCCAAGGCCGCCACCGGCTCCGGTGATGATTGCTACTTTGCCTTCGAAACTCATGCTTTCTCCTCCAGGATGCTTTGCCTCATTGTTGCCGAGAAGGCTGCGCGTGAACAGGGTTTGCAGGCCGGTGCACCCGGCTGCGCGCCGGATCGCGGATCAGCGCGCGGGTCACCGTTGGCGGTGCATCACCGATGTGCATCTCGCGGATCGCACCGCCAATATTGGCGTCCTGATGGGTTGTGCGACCGTGAAAACGCACGTAGTCCACCCAGGTGGGCACCTCAAAGCGCTCGGACCACAGATACGGATCAGCGAGATCCCGCAGCAGTGTCCACTGTGTGGCGCCATTGCGACGGCGAATACTGCGCCGTTGCAGCATGAGCGACTGAAACGCCTCGGCATCTTCGGGATCAATACGATAGGTGATGCTGATTGCCACCGGCCCCGTACGCGGCTCGATATCCAGCGCCACATCCGGCTGCTGCCAGCGGTTCAGCGGGTCGAGATTCATCTCCGCGTTCGGCAGCAGCGGCAGCACAAAGCCCAGCGCCCCGCCCAACAGCATCGTCACCGCGGCAGCCAGCAACGCCACCTCCACACCGTAGTGCTCTGCTGTGAGCCCCCAGATCCAGCTACCCGCGGCCATGCCGCCAAAAATCGACATCTGGTAGAGAGCGAGCGCCCTCCCCACCACCCACCGTGGCGTGGAAAGCTGCACCGCTGTGTTGAGCTGCGACAGACACACCACCCAGGCGGCACCGCCGATCACCATGGCGAACGCTGTCAACCAGGCGGAACGACTCAACGCAGCGGTCGAGGCGCACACCGCAAAGGCTGCGAACATCCAGCGCACCATGGACTCGCGCGAAATGCGCGCGGCCAGGCGCCGCGTACCCAGAGCACCGGCAACCGCACCCACGCCATAGGCGCCGAGCAACACACCGAATACCACAGCATTCCCATGCACCAGATCGCGGGTAATGATCGGCAGGAGCGCAAGGACGAGGATGCAGGTGAAACCGAAGGCAAAGCCGCGCAGCAGCACCCGGGATATGCGAGGCGAGAGCGCCACATAGCGCACCCCGGCGGTCATTGCAGGCCACATCTGTTCCGGCGGGTGCACCCTTGCGGGCATCGGATCACGACGTTTCCACCAGTACAGCACGCCGACCAGGCCCAGATAGC
>JAUILW010000724.1 GCA_030432795.1 Gammaproteobacteria bacterium | reverse complement strand
AACAGGCAGCGGTGCGCGACATCCTCGGCATGCCGGAGGAGACCACACACCTGGTGATGCTGCCGGTTGGCTACATGAAAGGCGCACGGCTGAAGCGTGCTGATCGATTGCCCGCCGAACAGATCACCTTCTGGCAGCGCTGGGGCAACCTGCCTGCGGACGTGAAAGACAGCTAGTAGCCGCTGGACTCCCGCCTCTGCTCTGCCGCACCCCGGGCAGCGGCCAGCTCCCGCGCTGCGTTCTTCATCATGTGCCCCGACTCGGAGCCGAGCGTGACGAAGTGGAAACCGAGCGCAAGGTACTTCTGCGTGTATTCGAGGCTCGAGGTATGGATGCCAGCGGCCAGCCCGTGCGCCTTGCAGGCGTCGAGGATGCGCTGCACGGCTTCGAGGTGTTCTTCCTGTGGTTGATCACCGGTGGGCGGCAGCCCCAGAGCCAGGGCGAGGTCGGCAGGGCCGATGTAGATGCCATCCAGGCCCGGGGTGGTGACGATCTCTTCGAGGTTGAGCATGCCCTCCTTGGTTTCGATCATCGCAATGCAGGCAATCTGTGAGTTGGCGTTCTTCGCATAACCCATGCGGCTGACCATGGCGGCGCGCATGGGCCCGAAGGAGCGCAGGCCATCCGGCGGGTAACGGCAGGCGGACACCGCGCGGGCCGCTTCCTCGCGATTGTTGATCATCGGCACGATCACCCCCTGCACGCCGAGATCCAGCACTTTCATGATCTCGTAGGGCTCGTTCCACGGCACGCGCACCAGCGGCGTGACATCGGTGTTGCCGATGGCAGGCAGCATGCCGCGCAGATCCGTGTAATCCACCATGCCGTGCTGCAGGTCGACGCACACCCAGTCGAAGCCGAGGCGGCTGATGGCCTCCGCGGTGTAGGTATTGGCAAGCGACAGCCAGCAGCCGATGGTCTGCTCGCCGCGCCGCCAGGCCGCCAGTGATTTGTTTTCCATGCGTGGTTCCCGCTGATCAAAGCGCCACTATAGCCGAAGAGGCGGCCGCACCGCGCGGAGCAGATACCTACAAAGGCGCCAGCAGGAAATGTCCATGCGCCGCTGCCACAGGCTTGTCACGGCTGTCCTGCCATAACTCCACGCGCACGTTGGCCACGCGCCGACCACGGCGGGTGACGATGGCGCGACCGTAGGTGGTTTTCGGGCCCACGGAACGCAGGTAGTCGATGGACACATCGATCGTCTTCGGCAGCCGCTCGGAATCGGTGTCGTGGATGAGCTGCAGCTGGGCTGTGATCTCGAGTACCGCACCAACCGCGCCACCATGCACCGCCGGCAGGTTGGTGTTGCCCACCAGATGCTCCGCAAACGGCAGCACCGTCATCACTTCTTCGCCCACCAGTTCCACCTGCAGCCCCAGAAATCGAGCGTAGGGAATCTGCTGCAGCAGCCAGACCACATCGCGGCCGTCTCCGCGGGCATGCATTTCATCGAGCAGCTTCATGATTTACCAGGCTCGTTGCGTGTGCCGAGCATGAACGTCGCCGTGCTCGTGGCGATGGGATCGTCCGGACTATCCTGGTACGCCACTGCGCGCACGAAGGCGACGTTGCGCGTTCGCTTGAAACAGTGCGCACGTGCGTGGATATCACGGGTCGGATCAGCCGCTCCCATGTAGTCAATGCGCAGATCCAGAGTGGCGATGGCCGCCTTCTCCCGCGGCATATCCTCGGGACGCGCCACCATGCCGGAGACGTTGTCCAGCATCGCCGTAATGGCACCACCGTGGATCACACCCGTATCCGGGTCGCCCACCAGGTGCGCGGCGTTGCGTATGCGGGTTTCACAGGTGTCGCCATCATGGGAGACCATTTCAAGTCCCAGCGCCGCGGCGTGCGGAATCTGGCTGAGGTGTTCCTGGGGGTCAATGTCGGTCATGCGGCGCACTCTAGCCGAAACGAGAGCCATAGACGAAGCAGGTGACGTCGGTGG
>JAUILW010000080.1 GCA_030432795.1 Gammaproteobacteria bacterium | reverse complement strand
GATCGGGAAATCCTCCGGCATCTCCAGGACAACGCTCGCCTGACCAACGCGGAGCTGGCCGAGCGCGTCAATCTGTCGCCCTCCCCCTGTCTGCGCCGCGTGCGCCGGCTGGAAGAGGAAGGGGTGATACTCCGCTATGCCACGATCGTCGAACCGCGCCGCGCCGGGCTCGCCGTCAGCATCTTCGTCAGCGTTTCCCTGGCGCGGCAGGACAAGGCATCCCTATCTGAGTTCGAGTCCATCATGCAGGCCAGGCCCGAGGTAATGGAGTGCTACCTGATGACAGGCACATCTGACTACCTCCTGCGCGTGGTGGTGCCGGACCTTGCAGCGTATGAGACCTTTCTATCTGATCATCTGACTTCCGTGGGCAGCGTAGCCAACATTCAGTCCAGCTTCGCGCTGAAAGAAATCGTGCACCGCACCGCCCTTCCCCTACCCCCGTGAACCGCGGGTATGCAAGTGACACCCACAGCGCAAAGCGATACCGTGTTCTCGATCGCGAGGAACACGAAGAAGGAATTGCCGATGGAACGAGTAGGATCGCAGCGCAGCCCATTGTCCGCATTCACAGCCGGATTGATCGCGGCATGCGCATGGCTGGTCGCGAGCACTGCCGCAACGGCTCAAACCTGCGACGAAGACGGCCGGGACTATCTTGCACTCGCTGCCAAAGCGCTCAATGAGCAACGCACTGAGGTCGCCGTTCGGTACATTGAGAGCGCAAGAAAGCTCGGCTGCCGCGACCATGACTCCGAATACGGGCTCGGCATGGCGCTTTTGGAAGTAGGACAGTACGAATCCGCACTGGCTGCTTTCGACAACGCACAGGAGGTGGCCGTCTCGCCGGAACATCAGGCGTTGGCGTTGGGGCGGTACGCACAGGTTCAGGAGAACCTCGGAGAACTACAGGCTGCTCTCGACATGGCGCAGGCTGCGCGACGCCTCCACCCCAACCCACCTGAATGGCTCGATGCATTTGCCCTGGAACTCGATGAGCGGCTTGCCAGCCAGCCCTTCACCAGAGAGCGGGTCACGCGGAGCTTCTCAACGACCGCCATGGGGCGTTTGACGCCGACGGCTATCCGCCCGGTACAGCAGCGCAACGACAATTCGGAGCCGACCAACCCACCGGCGACGACACCCTCGCAACCAGCCTCGCAACCAGGGCAGAGCCTGCCCTTCCGCGTCTTGTTCGAGGTCAACAGCAGCGTCATTGCAGATGACGGTGAGGAAGCGGTGCGCGAACTCGCCGAGGGTCTGGCGGACCCATCGCTCGCTGATCGACGTTTCTGGCTCGTTGGTCATACCGATGAGCGTGGGGACGCGAACTACAACATGCAGCTTTCCCTCGCCCGGGCCAATAGCGTCTTGCAGGCGGTCGCAAGCCTCAAACCAGGCCTACGTGATAGGATCAGGGTACGCGGCGCTGGAGAGGACGAACCTCTCTACCGAAACGCGGATCGAGAACTCCAGCATCGCCTCAACCGGCGGGTAGAAGTGAGAGTAGACTCGGGCTGAGAGGATGGCTGCTCGACGGGGTACGAGGTGCCATTGAATGGATGCACAACCACACACTGATATCCGGCTGAGCGCCAACGCCCGCGCCCTGCTCGCGCGGGCGCGCGCCATCCTCCTAACGACCATCCTTGCCTACGCGCTCCCCCTCAACGCGGCATCCTTATCGTCCGGCAATGTCGAAGCACCAGAGGCGGCGCTCGAGAGGTTAACGAAAGCCCTGAGCGAGCCCGGTGCAGCAGCGGCAACTCTGCACAACGAGCTGGGCCAGACCTACATGCGCCTGGAAGATCCGATTGCGGCGAGCCGCCACTTCCGTGACGCCAGCATGTTGGCAGCAGGCAGCGCCAAACAACGGTATGAGCTGAATCTGGCGCGCAGCCTGCTCGCTCGCACGCGCACGCAGGAGGCGGCAGGCATCGTCGACGTGCTGCACGCCGACCTGAGACAGCAACCAGCGGACAGCGAACGTGCAACGCTCCTCATCGGCATCGGTGCGTTCTACCGCGACTTCGCAGAAGCCAGCGACGACAAAGCAAAGCTGGATGACGCGCTCAGTGCCTGGGCATTGGCAATCAGCGACGCTAAGAGCCTTGGAGATACCCGACTGCAGGCGTTTGCCCACGGGCTGACCGGCGAGCTCCACGAAGCGCGTGGCCAATACGAAGACAGCCTCCGCGCTGCGCGCAACGCGATGCTGTACGCGAACCCCGCGGACGCCCTGCACAGATGGGAGTGGCTTGCTGCACGAAACCACCAACGTATGGGGAACACGGCTGCTGCACTGGCTTCGTACAAGCGCGCCATATCGGCAATCCGCACCATACGACCGGCGCTGGAAGCAAACCCCGGCTTTCTGCGCGACACCTTGGCGCCCATTTATCAGCAGTATTCTCAGTTGCTGCTCGAAAGTGCGCCCAATGGCGACCACGAGCAACTCCGTGAAGCTCGAAACATCATCGAAGAGCTGAAGTTTGCGGAGGTCGAGAACTACTTCGGCGACCAATGCATGGTGCCAAACTACCGCACGCAAGAGCTCCAGGATATCGACCCGAACACCGTCGTGATCTATCCACTGGTGTTCGACACCCACGTAGCGCTCCTGGTGTCCAGCTCCGCCGGATTGGCCGAACATCGCTCCGATGTAAAACGCCAGGACCTGGAAACCTTGATCACGCGCTTCCGCAGCGGGCTGCAATCACGCACGGTCGCGCCAGATACCCTGCAGGCGGCACGCACGCTCTACGATGTGCTGATCGGTCCACTGGAGGCGACCCTCAAAAGTCAGGCACCGGATACCATCGTCTTTGTCCCGGACGGCGCTCTGCGTACCATCCCCATCGCCGCCTTGCATGATGGCAATCAATACCTCATCGAGCGCTACGCCATCGCCACGTCGCCCGGCCTGACGTTGACCGCGCCGCGCAGCTTGAACAGCGCATCCGCAGCGCTCTTCGCCGGCGGGCTCTCCGAAGGTGTTCAGGGGTTTCGCCCATTGAGCGGAGTGAACACCGAACTCGACGCATTGAGTACGCGTTATGGCGTGGAGCCGATAAAAAATGCGCAGTTCTCCACCGAACGGGTTGAGCAGGCACTACGCAACGGTGGCTACAACATCGTTCACCTGGCCACGCATGGGCAGTTCCGCAGCAGTTATGCGGAGTCGTTTCTACTCACCTACGGAGGCCGGCTGAGCATCGACAGTCTGGGTCAGAACATCCAGACACGCGAGAACGTCACTGGACCTCTGGAACTGTTGGTGCTCAGTGCATGCGAAACGGCCACCGGCGATGACCGCGCCGCGCTCGGCATCGCAGGTCTGGCCATGCGCGCGGGCGCGCGCAGCGCTCTGGCAACTTTGTGGGCGGTGGATGATGCAGCGACTGCCCGTCTCATCGAAGCGTTCTATCGCGAACTGCACACCGCTGGACGATCCAAAGCCGCGAGCCTTCGACAGGCGCAGCTCGAGTTGATTGGCGCAGAAGACTTTTCGGACCCGACCAACTGGGCACCCTTCCTCCTGATAGGGAACTGGCTATGAAACGTGCTACCGCCGCTCGCAGGATGCTGATCGCAACCGGGCTCGCCGCCGCACTGGTGCTGGCCATTCCGCTGGCTGGCGCGAGTGGATGGCGGCTTTCTGCCGGGGATGAAGATCGGTGGACGGAGGAGGAACAGGCCGTCATCTCAGCTCTGCGCAACTTCGTCGCAGCTCTAAGCCAGCAACCCAAAACATCTACTCCCGTGGCAGTACAACAATCCACTGAACGCATCTTCACACCATCACCAGATCAACCGCCGGTGCCGACACGAAGATCTTCGGGCTTTTCGATGTACTGGGACTTTGCCGGGTCCGGCAATGTTGCCACCGGCACGGCAGACTACCGCGCCCTGCCGGCGGGCACACCGACACTGACAGACGTCGATATCAACGTGACGAGCTTTCATAACGGTCAGGTCCGTGTAAATTTCACACCCATCGCCAACGGCGCCGCCAGAAGCGCGACGATTCCATTCGCCGCCGCGGCGGTAGCCGCCGAGCAGATCTTCGATCCAACCGGTGCCTACATATTCGATCAGACCGCCGCCCTGAGAAATCGCGTGGTTTCCGCCGCCGTCGTTCCCGGTCGCTATGCGGTGAGTGTCACCCCACAACTTCAGCAACCTGCAGAGGGTCTAGCGCCGACATGCCGTGTGCAGCCAGCGGAGATCACCGTGACGGAGACCTCGAGCCAGCAGGTTACCGTTCGCTGCGGCATCGCTACCAAGAGGCTCGACGCCAGCACCCTGCAGGCCGCCAAGTCGTCGAACACCGCCAATGTGCTCGAGGGGCCAGAGTTGTTTGCGGTCTGCCTGGGCAATGGCGGTTCCGACACCATCTTCGGACCTCCCCAGTCCGGCGGCCTGGTGACGTCACAGATCGGTAACGGCGTGGACTTTGTCGAGGAACTGCTGGGGTTGAACGCACTGATCACGAGCAACGGTGCCGGCATCGATCTGAACTGTACCAGCATGGGGAACGTGAACTTCACCGGCTCCGTCATCGACGAACCACTGTGGCGCTACCTGGTGAGTCTCGACATTCTCCGGCGTTTAGACCTATCTGGAGATCTGGAGCAGATCACCATTACCGATGGCTCGTACGGCAATGACGAGATCGTCTCCATCCTCGCGCCCTATCAGAGCCTCATCGATTCGGCCCAGTTTCCGTACGGCGTGCTCGCTGGCACCCCCACCCAACGGCTGCAGTACCTGGGCTTCAGTTTCAACGTTTTCAACACGCCCGCCTGGTCGGATCTGTGGAGAATATCTGCTTCCGATGTCTACTCTGTCGGCGATACGCGTTCAACAAACAACTTTGGAATCATCTACTCCTTCGCCGTACAGCGCGATGCCTCGGCGCAAGCGCTGGCCCGTCTGCAGGCGCAGGGAACGCCCCCCATGCTCCACCTGTCCAGCCCCGACACAGGCGTTGAGGAGGGCTTCGAAGGCAGCATCGAACTGCCACTCAGCGAAACCGGCGGGCTTTCTTTCGGTCCATTCGACATCGGCAATGACCCAACGAGTGAGCTGATTGATGTCTCAGTCACGGACGTGCCGAGCGATGTCGTGTGCAGCATCAATGGCACGCCCACGGAAAACGGCGTTGTGACCACCGTCGAAGGGCTCGATCACACACCCTATGGCAGTCAGGGACCAATTGCAGTGTCGTGCGGATTGCGCCCCAACAGTATGCGCCTTGCAGCAACGATTGCCTTCCCAAGAGACCACGGCAACCTGTATCCACAATTCAACGGCTCGGTAGCCGTTGAGGTGCGCACCGCCGGGGGCAGCCTGGTCGACCAGAGGACGTTGAGCCTGCAGAGCTCCGATCAGGTCTACTTCTTTGAACTCACAGGGCTGGCCGACGGCGACTACCGCGCGCGCTTCACGCCGCGCACCGCCCAGGCCGGGCCGTCGTACGGGTGCCAGGACGGCGGCGAGCTCGATTTCTCGGTGAACGGTGGCAACGTCGAACTGGGCATCGTGCAATGCTCGGAAGTGGTGTCAACCCTACCGCAAGGTCTGATCAGCCAGTGCTACCAGCGGGCGGGCATCGAGCTGGTGCACGAGCTGCGCAGCTACCAACCCGGCGGTGTGCTGGACTGCTCCGGTTTGGCAGGCACGCCAGATTTCGAGCTGCTCGAAGTACCCATAGCGGCGCGCACACTGGACCTGCGCAACAACGGCCTGGACGCTGCGCAGCTCGATCTGTTGAGAGGATTTTCTTTCCAACTGCCAAAGTCCAGTGCGCTCCGGCGCGTGCTGCTGTCGAACAACCCCGGCGTAAGCAGCCTGGACAACGTCGACTTCGCGGGGCTGCTCAACAACTTTCAGCAGATCGACAGTGGCGCTGTGAACCTGCCGTTGGGCAGCGGTTTGATGGCGCAGTGCCTGCGGCGAAACAACTTCGCTTCAGCCAACGATACGCTCGTGTTCCGCCTGGGTGACACATTGGACTGCTCGAATCTACGGGGAAGCGTCGACTTTGGCGACATGGCGAGCTTCATGCGCAATGCGGTGTTCTTCGACTCCACATGGAACTTCCAGAACACACTTTTCGACGCAAACACCGTACAGGCGCTCACATCTAATCTCTTCCGTACGTACCCGCGAATCGATCTGCGCAACAACCCTGGTGCACAATCGCTGGGCAATCTCACTTACCTTCGACTAAGTTCGGACTTCAGTGTCATTCAGCTGGACAACGGCGCCGCGTTCCCGCGATTCGTCTATATCAAACCTTCTGACCCTCAGCCGGGCGAGCTGTTCGGCCGCACAGCCGCTTTGTCAGGGGACGGTGATGTCATAGCGGTAGCTGCGCCCGGCAAGAATATCGCCGGCGTTGCAGACGCAGGCGCCGTGTACGTCTTCGTTCGCGAGGCATCCGGCTGGCGACAGGCCCAGAGAATCGTCACGGGTGCGCTCGAAGCCAGAGCGCGTCTGGGCGACCGTCTGGCCGTATCGGACGACGGTCGCTTCATCGCGGCAGCGCGGAACCTGATAAACGGGCAGGACAACGTCGTAGACGTCTATGTGCGCACCGCCACATCGAGCTGGTCACTGGACACCAGCCTCAACGTTGGTGCCGCAGGCAACTCGCTCAACTTCTTCGAAGGGGCGGCAGATCCACGCCTGTTCGTGACGGATCCCGGCGCTCTAGTCCAGGGTGCGACCTCCGGAGCCGTGGACCAGTATCGACGCACATCCGGCGTATGGCGGTTCGAACGTCGCTATCAGCCCGTCAATGAAGCCCTGGACGACGGTGATCAGTTCGGACAGAGCATGACGCTCACCGACGCCGGATTTTCCTCACCGGATTGGAAGGTACTGATCGGCGCTCCAGGCGATGACAGCAGCAACCCGGAAGAAAACATCACCAACTTTGGTACGGCGCTGGACGACAACGATGACGAAAACTCCGGCGCGGTGTGGGTATTCGACCTCGATCACCAACCGGGCGATCGTTACGGATTCATAAAAGACGTCGCCCTACAACCACTGGGTGCCGCCAACGCGTTCGGCCGCTCTCTGGGCGCCGACAGCAGACGGGTGTCGATCGGCGGGCAAAACCAGTTCGTGCTGTTGCGGGATCGTGTGGCTCCGCCTTTCTCCGCGGCCTCCAGCGATACGTTTTTCGGCCCGAACGACTTTGGCGACAACTATCGGGTCATTGCCCCGAACACGTCGATCAGCGTTGGCGAAACCCTGGTGCTGCGTCGCTCACGGGAAACCGGGTCGGACCTGCCGCCAACGATTCAGCTGATGTCCACGGACAACTTTTCCACACCGCGCATCCGCTTCGACTTTGCAGACGCAATCACCGACGACCTGAGTGCGGATCAGTTCGGCAGCTTTTCCGTCCTGATATCTGCTGACGGCGAAACCACACTGATCAGCGCGCCCCTGGACGACAGCAGCAACGGTGGCGTTGGAGCTGATGCCAACGATAACGGCGCCGTGGACTCAGGGGCTGTGTATGTCTATCCGTAAGCAGGAACATCAGATGAATCCGGCCGCCGGTGCCCTTCGTCCGATCTGTTCGCGGCTCTTTCTGATTGCCGGTGTGTTCAGCGCCGCGGTGTCGGCTGACGTGCGTACAGACGGCAGCCTCACCGGTACCGTGCAAGCAGTGACGGGGGACGCCTCCGCCACCTACGCCATCACCGATGCATACGGCGTTCGTACCGGCGGCAACCTCTTTTTCAGCTTTGGCGAGTTTGACGTCGGTACGGGCGAGATCGCCGAGTTCCGAGCAGACAGCACCATCACGTCGAACATTATCGGCAGGATCACCGATACCAACGGTGCCAGCGTGTTCGGCACGCTGCGATCCACCGCCACGGGTGTACCGCTGTGGCTCATCAGTCCCAACGGCTGGACGTTCGGCGCCGGCGCTCGGATTGACGTGCCTGCTGCATTGCACCTGAGTACCGCCGATACGCTGGCATTCGCCGATGGGGAGGTGTTCTCTGCTTCCGCAGCCGGCGTTTCCGTGCTGTCAGTCGACCCGCCTGTCAGCTTCGGCTTCCTGGGTGATTCAGCCGGCACGCTGAGCGTGCGCGACACTACCCTGAGCGCTGCCACTGACCGGGTGGCGCTTTCCGCAGGTGATATTTCCATCGACGGCATGCAGGCCGGCAACGCCGTGTTTCCCGCAGCCAGTCGGCTGGCTGCCACCTCCGTGGCGCCTGGCGCGCGTCTGGATGCCGCAAGCTACGTGGCGGATAGCGCGGGCGGCAGCGTGCGCCTCACCAACTCGAACATCCAGCTCACCGGCTCCGGCGGACCGTTCGTCAGCATTCGTGGGGGCAGCATAGAAGTGCTCGGCACCAGCGTGCGCACGACGTCGCTCGACGGCACGCCAGGCGAAGTCTCCATACGCGGTACTGACGTGCTCATCGACGAAAACAGCGAGATCCGATCGCTGGTGCGTTCCTCCGCCGCCGGAGCGCGAGGCGCCGATATCCACATCTCCGCCACCGGCACGTTGACCTACAACGGCGCACTACAGGCCGCAGCACGCGCAGTGCCCTCAAGCGCAGGAGACGTCTCCCTGAGCGGCGACATCATTGAACTCAACGGCGCTGATTTCGATTTCAGCCGAGCCGCACCAGGAACCAGCGGAGCGCTCGCAGTGATCGCTACCCGTGAAATCCGCGTTGCCGACGCGAGCTTCCGCAACGTGACGTCGTTCGGCACCGGACAACTCATGCGGTTCCAGGCACCGGACATCCGCATAGACAACGCGTTTTTTCAAGCAGACACCCAGGACACAGCGGTCGGCCCTGGGCTCGCATTCAGCGGTGAGCGTATCTCGCTCGACAACGGCACGGTCGTCACCGCCGACGTGGAACGCGGTCAAGGTACGGGCATTACACTGCAGGCGAGCGACAGGCTCGTCATCAGCAATGACAGTCTGGTCACCACCGAGTCGTTCGACGCAGCCGTGGGTGCACCGGTGATGGTTACCGGCGGTACCGTGGAGATCATCGATGGCGGCCGTATCACTTCCGATGTGGTGCTCGATGGCGGCGGCGGCACGCTGACCTTACGCGTCGACGAACTTCTGCTGCGAGGCAATGGCGACGATACCGGATTGTTCGCCCGTTCCGGCGCATTCAGTTTCGACCCCGATGCTCTGGCAGATTTTGTGACCCTACCGAATTTTGCGCTCGGCGACGGCGGCAACATCGACATCGTGGCGAACAGCATACGAGTCGAAGACGCCCGCATATCCACCGACGCGTTCGGCCGCGGCAGCGCGGGCAGCATCAGCATCACCACTGCGGGGCTGCAGGTTGTGGGCACCACCTCTGCCTCCGCCATCTCAAGCGGCTCGACGAGCACTTTTGATGCCTATGGTCCGGACGCGTTAGGCGGCGGTGGAAACATCAGCATTCGGTCCGACACGCTGCAGCTTCAGGGAGATGCCCGCATCGCATCGAGCACCGACAGCAATGTCGCACCTGGCGGTGACATACTCATCGACACCGTTCTTCTGCAGGCCAACGGCAGCCGAGCACTCGCAAGCGCAGCCATCTCCGCCCTCGACGCCGGTAACCCAGCGCAGAATGGCTTCACTGGCATTGTTTCCAATTCCACCGGAGACGCGCGTGGGGGAGCGATCAACCTCGCCGCGCAGAACCTCAGATTAGATGGTGCGATCGTTACGGCATCCGCCACGAGTGGTGGCGGCGGCGGTGACATCAGGATCGGTGACACCGGCTCCCCCGTGTCGTCCATACTGACCACCGATGGCAGCGGTGTGCTGGCCCGTGCGCAACTCGGCAATGGCGGCAACATATTCGTGTTCACCGATCAGCTTATCTCCGATGTGCGCACGGTGATTTCAGCGGACTCCACCGCTGGTAACGAGGGAACCGTTCAGGTCGAGGCGCCGGAGCTGGATGTGGCCGCCAGCATCACCGACCTCGATGTTCCGCTTCTGGACGCTTTCCGGCTTCTGGAAGGCATCTGCTCGGTGAGCGACCTGAGCAATGTCAGTACGCTTGTGGTTGCTCACCAGGAAACGCTGCCCGCCGACCCAACGGACTATCTACCCGCCCCCGAACGCCCAACGGACAATCGGCAAACCGCTCCTGGCGCCCCGGCCTGTCGACCGAGCGTGCGGCAATGATGGTGCGTCTGATCAGCCTGAGCGTGCTCTGGGCGCTGGCCAGCGCCGGCTGGAGCGCCGAAGAAGCCTCTGGGCACTCAAGTTCACCCACGCGCCTGACGTCCGGCGCTGGATTTGTTCTGCAAAGCGTGGAGGTTGCCGATAGCTCCGTGCTCAGAACCGCAGACGTTGACGCCGCGGCTGCGCCATACCTGGGACGGACCGTGCACATCGAAGAGCTAAAGAGCATTCAGCACGCCCTTTCCGAACGATACGCTGCTCT
>JAUILW010000723.1 GCA_030432795.1 Gammaproteobacteria bacterium | reverse complement strand
CAGATCGAGAAGCGTGATGGCCTTGCAGATTGCCGATGTGGCGCCGGAGCCGCAGAAGATCAACGCGTGGTTCGGGGACGCGTGCACCGCTTGCTTGATGATCGCCCTGGCTTCTTCGCGCAGCGCAGTAGTCTGTCGGCCCGTGAACGACGATTCGGAGTGCGTATTGGCGTACCAGGGCAGCACGGCATCGTGAATGAAGCGTTCGATGCTCTCCATGGCTCGCCCGGAGGCGGTGTAATCGGTGTAGATCAGCGGCTTGTCGCCGAAGGGCGTCTTGATGAGGCGACCTTCGCCAATGATGTCGTCTCGGATGGCGTCTACGATGCCCATGAGCGTGCTCGGTGCTGGATGAGGGCATCTTATCGATTCCGGGCAGAGTCCATCGTCTAATATTTGGTGTTATTGCCTTGATATTGGGATTATCTACCAATTCTACTGGGATATATTAAAAATAATTCTTATGGGCTCTGCAGGATCCGGACGGATTCCCAATCGAGCTCAGTCAGGCGCTGAGCGGCATGCCGTGAGACCTGGGCGTGCGGTGTTGCTAGCCGGAACGCTCCGCCGCCTGCCGTGCGGCTTCGATGTAGTCGTTGTACGCGGGTACCGCGACAGCGGCAAGGACGCCGATCACCGGGATGATCAACAGCAGCACCCACACCCAACTGGTGCCGCCGTGCCGGGCGAGGTACGTGCGCTGTGCTTCTCTGTCAGTATGCAGACGCTGAGCTTTCTCAACGAGTGCTGTGAGCTTGCGCTTGTACAGGGCGTTGCCCCACACGGGAAAAGCGAACATCAACGCCGCGAACCCGAGCAGGTAGATTGCGGTACCGATAGTCTCTCCCAGTCCGGCGCCGATGGCTGCCGTGACGGCCAGCAGGCCCATGGGGAGCAGGAAGACGTACATCAGCCAGCCGAGCCACACCTTGCGGTACAGCAGCCACAGGCTCGTGACCAGGAATGCTGGCCAGTTCCACGATGCCTGCCAGGGCGAGCCCTCGGATTTCTCCAGGTAGCGGAGGTAGTAATCGGTATTCTTCGGGCCGATGGCGACGGCCAAGAGGTCGTCGGTTGCAGGTTGATTTGCAACCTCGGCGGAGGGAGCGGCGTAGATGTCGTTCATGATGATCCCAGGTGGTCGTTCAGGAATGCCATCAGCTTTTCGGCGAACTCGAGCCTTCGCGCGGGTCGTTGCAGGTGGTGGCCTTCGTCTTCGAGTACTACCAGTTCGTGCGGATGATCTTTCAGCGCCCGGCTCATGCGTTTGGCGTGGCTGAAGTGCACCACGCGGTCTTTGTCGCCGTGCAGCAGCAGTACCGGCGCTTTGATCTGGTCGGCCAGATGTACGGGTGAGGCAGCCTTCAGGTCTTTCCTGCCGCTGCTGAGATTGCCGATGAAACGTGAGTAGAACCGCCCACCGATGTACATCGTCTGTTGGGACAGCAGATGCACCAGGTCGGTCACTCCGTTGAAGCTTGCACCGCATCGGTAGAGATCCGGTTCCGTTGCAAGCCCCATCAGGGCCGCGTACCCGCCGTAGGATCCGCCGACGATGCAGATGCGTTTCGGATCGCTGATTCCCTCATCGATCAGCCAACGGGTACCATCGGTGATGTCATCCTGCATGGTGCCACCCCACTCGCGGCGGCCGAGCTTCTCGAACGCTATACCGTAGCCTGTGGAGCCGCGGAAGTTGATCTGCAGCACCGCATACCCCTGGTGCGCAAACATCTGGCTCATCCAGTCGAACTCGTTGAAGTCCCGGGCATGGGGCCCGCCGTGGGGGAAAATCACGGTGGGCATGTT
Organism: Gammaproteobacteria bacterium; assembly: GCA_030432795.1. Taxonomy (GTDB): domain Bacteria; phylum Pseudomonadota; class Gammaproteobacteria; order Pseudomonadales; family Azotimanducaceae; genus SYFY01. The sequence continues at coordinate 148 of JAUILW010000723.1, read as the reverse complement.
GGATGCGCGATCCGGTGAAACACCGGCCGGTAGCGTGAGAAACGCTGGAATCACCAGCCCGTCCCGTGCCTCGAAGGTACGTTCGTGCACTCTTCCCGGGGCGCGATCCATCAGCGATGGATAGGCGCTCTGCAGATAGGTTGCATGC
>JAUILW010000722.1 GCA_030432795.1 Gammaproteobacteria bacterium | reverse complement strand
GAGGTGTAGCGTTCTGCCGGTACCACGGTGGGCCCTGCCGCCAGCGGTGATTCTACGCGGAAGATGTCCGCCACCGGGTGGCTGTCTTCGTCCAGCAGTGTTTGATAGGTGATGCCGGCGGAGCGGTCGGTTCCGGTCTTCGTTTCGATCATGGCCCTTCCCGAGTGCTGTGGTTGTTGGGAGGCTAGGAAACTCTGTAACGCGTTCCAATACGGGAAATTACGAGGGGTCGCCCGGGTTCAGCGGTAAGGGCGCCACGGTTTGGGCAGCCGATTGCGTGCGCAGTTGATAGACTGCCCGGCCACAGCTCAGAGATTAGCCCCCATGCAACGACTGCTTTTCATGATTTTCCTCGCCGTTTTCAGCGCTACGGCCAGCGCGGACGCCTTTGATGGCGTCAAGAGCAAGCTCGAAGCCGCCATGGCGGCGGAGGTGCGCACTGACCAGGAGCGGGCGCGCGACGCTAACCGCCAGCCGGTGCAGACGCTCGAGTTCTTCGGTCTGCGCGAAGATATGCGTGTGTTAGAGCTACTCCCTGGGGGCGGCTGGTACACCAAACTGCTGGCGCCGGTGTTGCACGACAAAGGCAAGCTCTACATCGCCATCGGTGCCGGCCGCACGGCGCAGGCGCTGGAGGGCGTGCCCGGTTTCGATCGCGTGGAAGTGGTTGCCGAGGATGCGACTATCAGCCGGCCTGAGGGTGCGCGCCTGTTCGATCTCGAGCTGGACGGGCTCGGTGTCGAGGACGCAGACATCGTCTTCACTTTCCGCAACTACCACAATCTGTCGGAATCCGGCCGCAAGGCCATGAATGATGCGTCGTTCGCAGCGTTGAAGCGCGGCGGCGTCTATGCGGTGGTCGATCACACGCGGCGGCACATGGAGGCGGACAACCCCGAGAACGGGCGCCGCTTCGACCCGGTGCTGGCCATCAAGGAGATCCAGGCTGCTGGATTCGTGTTTGAAGATTACTCGCCCCTGCACTTTCGTGCGGACGATGAGCTGCGTTACGAGGTTGGTCGCCGCAGCGTCACTGGCAACACGGATCGGTGGACGCTGAAGTTCCGCAAGCCCTGAGGCACATGCGTCCGTTGCGATACCTGGGCTTCGCAGCGCTGGCACTCAGTACCTGGGCGCACGCCGAGCGGCCGGTGGCCGTGCTCATGGGCTACTGGCCGCCCACCAACGAGATGCTGCGGGAGTGGAGTGCTGACGCTGATCGCAACCCGCGCGGCTGGCAGGGCGGCAACTGGCGTGGGCTCGGCTTCGATGTGTATGCCTACTTCCCGGAGTTTCCGCCCGATGGCGACCCCACCAACGATCAGATCGGCGATGTGGGTTCCGTGGGTTCGGAGGTTTCAGACCTGCGGGTGGATTACCAGGACACATCTGAAGACTTCTGGCGGATTGTCGACACCCATCGTCCCGTGGTGCTCATCACCACCAGTCGCGGCGGCGATATCACCTGGGAGCTCGAGGCGTTGGAGGGCGGTCATGCCGGGCTGACCGGTCTGCCCGCAGACGACTGGTTCAGCGACCGTAACGGCATCGGGCTGCCCGTGCGAGCCTCCATCGACCCGCGCAGCTGGGCGCTGATCAGCCGCTACCGGGCCGGCCGGCAGCTGGCGAGCACCTTACCGCTGCGAGCGCTGGTGCGTGAGATCGCTTATCTGGATCGGGGTACCGTGCAGATCGATCGCGCCACCAGTGGCAACTATCTATCCGGCTTCCTTGGCCTGCATGGACTCGGCTATCAGGCGCGTACGCCTGGAGTGCGCATGGCGGGGCATATCCACGTTGGCCGGCATGTCAGCGTGCAGGATGCACGCGCCATGATGACCCGTACGCTCGAGGTTGTGCTGGAGGAGGCGGGTCGGCGTGCGGCTGCGCGCTGAGCCTGTTGGGTCGCCAGCATGGACCTGACCACCGCCGCAGCGCTGTGCCGCCAGTATGCTGA
>JAUILW010000721.1 GCA_030432795.1 Gammaproteobacteria bacterium | reverse complement strand
GCCAATCTGGCCGACGCCTATGCAACGGGCGTTGCCATGGGATCCGAGCTGCTGGCGGATGGACAGCGGGCACCGAAGCTGCTGGTGAGCGCTACACGCGACGCCAACTCGGCGCCGCTGCAGCGGCTGCAGATCATCAAGGGTTGGGTGCAGGACGGCGCTCCGCAGGAGCGGGTGTATGACGTCGCCTGTTCCGACGGCGCGCTGGTGGATGCCAGCACACACCGTTGCCCCGACAACGGCGCCGGTGTGGACCTGGCGACATGTGACACTACCGGTGATAACGGTGCCGCGCGGTTGCAGACCGTATGGCAGGACCCGGACTTCGACCCGCAGCAACGGGCCTTCTACTACGCCCGTGTGCTGGAGAACCCGACCTGCCGGTGGTCTACCTGGGATGCCGTGCGGGCTGGTGTGGCGCCGCGCTCCGATCTCGCCGCCACCATCCAGGAGCGGGCCTGGTCGTCACCCATCTGGTTCGAACCTGCGCGCTGATCCAGCGCGCTTACCCCGGACGCTTACCCTGCGCGCTGACCGGCGCGCAGGGAATGCGCACCGACATCGCCGTGAGCCCGAATCCGCCGCTATTACGCCTTAGTTCGTAGGGGCGCGCACTTCCCGTGCTTTTTGCCGCCCCGTCGAATGTAGCGAGGTGGTGATGCAGGAGGATCTGGGGCAGGAAACGGAGCTCATCAAGGGCACGTTGCCCGCACGCATAGGTCGGTATGAGGTGGCCGAGCAGGTGGGCACCGGCGCCATGGCGGATATCTATCGCGCCCGCGACCCGGACATCGACCGCGACGTGGCGGTCAAGGTGATGAAGGATGATCTCGGTGACGAGGCGGATCTGGATCGCTTCATGCGGGAGGCGCGCGCCGCCGGGGCGTTGACGCACCCGAACATCGTTACCATTCACGACGTCGGGCGTATTGCCGGGCGCCCTTACTTCACCATGGAGCTGATCGAGGGGCCGACGCTGGAAAACCTGATGCAGCAAGGTCGCCGCATGAGCGATCGGCAGATCATCGAGATAGCCATCGCATTGGCGGAAGCGCTCGACTACGCGCATCGAAACAAAGTAGTGCACCGAGATATCAAACCCAGCAACGTGTTGTTCGTGCCTGGGACGTTTCAGCCGAAGATCGCGGACTTCGGCATCGCCCGCCTGGAGTCCACCGAGCAGAGCCTGCTGACGCGTAAACAAGCGGTGATCGGCACGCCGCGCTATATGTCGCCGGAGCAGGCACTGGGAAATCCGCTCGACGGCCGCTCCGATCTGTTTTCGCTGGGGGTGGTGCTCTTCGAGCTGCTCACCGGCGAGAAGGCGTTCGATGCTCCCACCACCACCTCGCTGCTGATTCAGATCGCCAGGGACAAACCGCAGTCGTTTGGCGATGTGGAGCAGAGTGTGCCGGTGGGTCTGCAGCGTATCGTGCGCAAGCTGCTTGCAAAGAAGCCTGAGCGCCGCTTTCAGAGCGGTGCGGAGCTTGCCCGTGCGCTTCAGCGGGAGCTTGCCATCGCCGTCGAACGGGAAGAGGACGCAAGCCGAAACCGAAGCGTGCCGCTGCGTGTGCGATGGGCGCTCGGCGTTGGGGCGTTTGTCGCGCTGGTGCTGGGCATCAGCATCGTCACCGTCGTCATGTTTCAGTCGAAGCTCATTCGCTCGCAGGTGGTGGACTCCGGCGCGGCGCTGGCAAAGTTCGTGGCCACCGAAGCGGCGGTGCCGGTCCTTGGCGAGGACTGGATACGGCTGGATTCGTTCGTGGCGGAAGCCGCCAAACGCGACACTTTCCAGTACCTGGCAATCTATGACCACCGTGGCCGGTTGCGGTCAACTACCCATCCGGAGCTCGATCTCGGCACCTTCCAAGCTGCGCAGCTCGACGTGGATGGTATCGGCGTGTCGGATCGCAGCCTTCCAGACGGCGGGCGGGTGCTCGATTTCGAGGCGGACATCCT
>JAUILW010000720.1 GCA_030432795.1 Gammaproteobacteria bacterium | reverse complement strand
GCACCTGCGGCCACACCGTCTCGAGAAACCAGCGCATGGACTGCGCATTGATGGGGTTGTCCGCGCCGAGATACAGGAGTTGCTGCCCAGCCGTGGGCAACGGCTGGCTGGCGAGGTCTACGGCGTGCCCCACCACGGTTACACGTCGGCCGCCGATCGCTTTGTAGTACTCCGCCTCATGCTCCTGTATTGCGACAACGACATCGGCACGTGCCACCGCGCGCGCCTCATTCCTCCGGCTTGTGGAGTACCACTGGGGCTGCATACCCGCGTCGAGATACAGTTTGTAGCGATCGCCGAACACGTCGTGTGTATCAAGCACCTTGAGCACGTTGCGCGGAAACACCGCGAACGCCCGCGAGTAAAAAATGTACTCCACAAGCACTGCATCGAAGCCATGTTCAGCGTGCAGCCGCGAAACGCAGGCATCAGCATCGTCCGGCCACCAGTCGTCGAGCCCCCACTGATAGCCGGCGTTCAATCCCAGGCGGCGCAACCAGCGCATGATTCGGGTGCGACGCCGGCCAGCCCGGGGCATGTTGTAGGGGTGGGAATGGTAGCGATCACCGAAGGCGCCGCGCATGGCGGCCCCGTCGCCGGCTTCGCGCTCGACGTGTAACAGGTGTACTTCGTGACCCAGCGCATCCAGCGACGTCAACATCTCCAGCACCCGCGCCCGATTCCCGCCGGAGGTGGGATACGGCGGCGTCGGCGAAACCATGAGGATCTTCAATGACTCAGGTCGACATCCTTTACTCAAGCGCAATATTAATGGAAAAGCGCGGCTACTCCGACCCGCAGGATGTGGCGCTCATCTCAGCACGTGTAAAAAGTGCAGGTGTCTTTCGTATTGCTGCAGAACGTCGTGCAGCAATTGATCGGTGTTCCAGCCCATGACGTCGTAGTCCTGGCCGCCCTCGTTGAGGTGTACCTCGGCGCGAAAGTACGCCGCGCCATCAGGGGCGACATGCTCGCGACACGCCACGCGATAGGTAAAGTCGATCTCTTCGCCGTGCAGCACATCGAGGCTCGCACCCTCTTCGTCGACAGATACCCGGGTGGTCTGGCCGTGCGCCTCGAGTTCTGCTGCGAATCGTCGCAGCGCCGGTTCCATCGACCGTTCGAGAAACTGCTGCACTGATTCGCGCGTCGGATAGTCCAGAAGGCTCGCCAGGCGTGCGCGCCACAGCTCCCCTGCGACGCCCATCGCCGGCATGGCCGCGGCGGGTAGCTGCGTCAAGCGCTTGGCGTGGTCGATAGACAGCGCCCTCAAGAACCCCCAGATCGCCACCATCAGCACCAGCGAAAATGGCAGCGCTCCCGCAATGGCGGCGGTCTGCAAAGCCGACAACCCACCGGCGAGCATCAGCACCGTGGCTACTGCACCCACCATGCCCATCCAGAATACGCGCCGTAGCAGCGGCGTGTCGTCGCGGCCGTGGGAGGACAGCATGTTCAGAACCATCGCGCCGGAATCGGCAGAAGTGATGAAGAACACCATCACCATGAGGATCGCAATGCCAGAAAGTACTCCGGACAAAGGAAACTGTTCAAAGAACTGGAACAACGCCACCGACTCATCAACCTGAACTGCTGCGGCGAAAGCGGTATTACCCTGATCCAGAATCAGGGAGATGCCGGAGTTGCCGAACACCGTCATCCAGAGCAATGTGAACAGCGTCGGCGCTGCCAGCGCGCCGAGCACGAACTCCCGCAGTGTGCGTCCGCGGGATATCCGGGCAATGAACAAACCAACGAACGGCGCCCAGCTGATCCACCACCCCCAATAGAAGATGGTCCAGCCACCGATCCAATCCGTGGGCTCATAGGCATACAGATTGAAGGTCTTGCTGACGATGTCCGCGAGATAGGACCCGGTGTTCTGCATGAAGGCCTGCAGCAGATAGACCGTGGGCCCCAGCAGCAGAACGCCGAGCAGCAGCAGCACCGCCAGCGCAAT
>JAUILW010000719.1 GCA_030432795.1 Gammaproteobacteria bacterium | reverse complement strand
GTACTCGTCCGCCAGGCAACCGTCCACCGCTGCTTTCAGGGTGGCGATAACGTAGTGAGCGTTGCGCGGATCGAGGTAGCCAGGCCTCACCGGACACTCGAGTGGGACATGCCGTACGGTGAGGTGATTGGCGGCGCAACTCGGCGCCGTCAGGTCATCATCGATCGTCACTTCCAGCCGCAATAGTTTCGCTCGACTGGCTAACATGTCGGCGTCAGCGATCACCACCCACGGCTGCTGCCGCGGCTGGGTGGCCAGCGAAAGGATGAGATCGGGGCCGATACCCGCCGGCTCGCCGGGCGTAACGGCGAGCGGCTTGCTTGACAGTTTAGAGTCGGACTTCGACGTAGGCTTCGTCACGGATCTCTTTGAGCCAGGCCTCCAGCTCCTCGTTGAAACGGCGCTGATGCAGCACGCGCATAGCCATATCCTCTCGTGCTTCCTGGCTCATGTCCTGCTCACGCTCGTCCTGCACCTCGATCACGTGCCAGCCGTATTGCGAACGGAAGGGCTGTGTGAAGCTGCCAACCTGCGAGGCGAGCGCCTGCTCGCGAAACTCCGGCACAAACTCCTCTCCGGTGGACCAGCCCAGGTCACCGCCATTCAGCGCTGAGCCCGGATCCTGGGAGTGCTCCGCCGCCAGCTCCACGAAGTCGCCGCCGTTGAGCAGGTCTTCGTATATCTTCCAGATCAGCGCTTCGGTTTCTGCCTCGGTGCGAATCTCGCTCGGCTGCACGAGGATATGGCGCAGTTTGCGCTGTCGAACCTGCTGGGTACCGGCACCACGCTGCTCGAGCAGCTTGATGATGTGGATACCGCCCGGCACAACGATCGGGTCTGCCACCTGGCCCTGCGCCATGTTCAGAATCTTCTCGGCAAAGAGGCTGGGCAGCTCGCCGGCCCGCCGCCACCCGAGATCACCCCCCTCGAGCGCCGTGGAGGCAGAAGAGTTGGCTACCGCGGTTTGCGCAAAGTCGCCGCCGCTGCGCAGATCGGTGACGATGGTATCCGCCTTGGCCAGAGCCGCTTCCAGAACATCGTCGGCGGCGTCCTGATCGACGGTGAGCAGGATGTGGCCGACGCGAAACTCATCCGACAGCATCTCCTGGTAGAAGGGAGAACTCAGCAGGTCCTTGATCTCCTGCTCCGAAACCGAGATGCGCCGATTGATCATGCCCCGCTGCAGGCGCGTCACCACCATCTCGCGCCGGATCTCCTCACGAAAAGCCGGGTAGCTCAGACCGTCGCGCACCAGAGCGGCCTGGAACTGCTCGAGGTTCATGTTGTTGTTGGTTGCAAACTGCATCACTGCACGGGTGAGGGTCTCGTCGTCGATCTCGATGCCACGACGGTCCGCCTGCTGTAGCTGGATGCTCTCGATGATGAGCCGCTCCATGATCTGGCTGAGCAGCACGTCCGACGGCGGCGGCGCCATGTTCGACGCTGCCATCTGCTTCTGCACGCTGTCCACCCGCTCCAGCAGCTCCGAGGCGAGAATGACGTCGTCGTCCACCACGGCCGCAATGGCATCGAGTTCCTTGTACTCCGCGCGCAGGGGCAGTGCCGCCGCCAGCAGGGCTATCAACATCATCGCGCTAGACTTGCGCATCCTTAACACCTCACCAATTCTCATAGCCCGTCTGCGCTTCCGTTCTGTAGCCGCGAATGCCGCGGCTGAGCACCGATTCAACCTTGGCACCGAACCCTGCCAGGCCCTTGAAGACGAACTGCAGGAATATGCCATCGTCCGCCTCGACGTCGGCGAAATCGCGACCCGTGGGGCTATCCAGGAAGCGCCGTGCCATCAGCCGGACCTGCCAGCAGCAGTCGTTGTACTCGATTCCCCCGAACCCCTCAATGGTACGTTCGCTGGCCAGATCGTAGTTCCAACGACCCATGATGGCGAAGTGCCGGCTGATCGGCCAGTAGAGGGAGACGTCGGTCTGGCGGATGCGGTCCTG
>JAUILW010000079.1 GCA_030432795.1 Gammaproteobacteria bacterium | reverse complement strand
TCAGCATGTCAGAAGCCTTAATCGCCGTGCGCGCGGTAGAACCCCGCGAACCCATCATCCGCAAAGTACCGCAGAAGAAAGTGATGCTCGTCGAGCCGCCCTTCTATCGTCTGTATCACGACAACTTCTCACTGGTGAAGTACCCACTCGCGTTAGGCTACCTGTCAGGCGCGGTGAAGAAGTGGACCGACTGGGAAGTGCAGACCTACAACGCAGATTTCTGCACGACGCGAAACATCGAGGTGGATGGTTCCTACCTGATCGGCGAGGGCTTTCAGCGCTATCTGCAGACCCTGGCCGATCCGCAGGCATCCATATGGGAAGAAGTGCGCAACGCCATCGAGGAGTTCGCACCGAGCGTGGTGGGGATCTCCGCGAAGACCCAGAATTTCGCCTCCGCGGCTATCGTTGCGCGTATCGCCAAAGCCGTGAACCCCGACATTCAGGTGGTTCTGGGTGGACCCCACGCCACCATGTCGCCTCACCATGCGCTCGACACCACTCCGGAGATCGATGTGGTAGCTGCCGGTGAGGGCGAGATGACTCTGGTGGAACTGCTGCAGGCGTTTCATGAGGGCACATCCCTTTCCGACATCGACGGTCTGTGGTTGCGCGGCGCAAAAGGAAATTTCACCACCGGCAGCCGCGATTACGTGCCGGACCTCGACGACCTGCCGCCCCCCGTCACCTACGTCAAAGAGGTGCTGCGAGATTTCGACAAGTACCCCATCGAGGCATTTCGGCACATTTTCAGCGCCAGAGGCTGCCCGTACGCATGTACTTTCTGCGAATCCAAGGCCATCTGGACGCGCAAGACCCGATGGCGATCGCCACAGCACGTGATCGACGAGATCAAAGAGCTGCAGAAGATGGGCGTGCGCCACATCATGTTCGATGACGACACCTTCGGCATCAAACACGAGTACATCGAAGACATCTGCAACAAGCTGAAAGAACAATGCCCGGGTCTCACCTGGGGCTGCGAGATGACCGTGGGCATCTCCAAGGAGAAATCCATCGTTGCCATGAAGGAAGCCGGATGCACCACGGTGTACATCGGCGTCGAGTCCGGCAACAACGAGATGCTGAAGAAGATCAAGAAGTCGCAAACGGTGGAAGGTGCGATCGAAGCCGTGGATCTCTACCGCAAGCACGGCATCCAGATCTTTACGTTCTTCATGATCGGCTTCCCGGAGGAGACCGAAGAAACCCTCGCCGACACCGTATCCGCCATCAAGCGCATCGGCGCAGACTCGGTGATTCTCAGCGTGTTCACGCCCTACCCGGGTTCGCAGCTGTTCGAACACTGCAAGAAACTCGGAGTGGTGGACGATAGCTTCGATGTCACCCGACACAACCACCAGAGCCCGGAAAACTGCTTCACGGCGTTCATTCCGCGAGAGCGTTTCAAGGAGCTTGTGGCGCAAACCACGCGCATGGTCGACCGCAAGAATACCCTGGCGAAGTTCCGTCGCCTGGGCGTGATGCTGCGTAGTCGCGGGATCCTGTACGTGTTCCGCTATGCGCGCAACTGGGTAAGCGGTGTGGTTGCTACACGCATGCTGCCGGTATTCAGCAACGCCTTCTACAAGCGGGAGGCCGACCAGAACTGACGAACCTTATCGGGTCAAGCAATTTTACGCAGCGTAAAATTGCTTTACGCAGATTCCGCCAGCTCGTATAAAGGGGGGTGTTGCAGTTCTCACCGGGGACTGCTGCCTGGATATCGCTGTGGAGAGTCCAGCTCGCATGCCCGCGCCATGACCGGCGCGGGCACTGTCCCCGGGGCAACCGCCCAATCAACGAGCAAGGGGAGAGTTGATGACCCACCGTACCCGCTTCGCGGCCCTCACGGCCGCCCTGACCGCCACCGCCTTCAGCCCCGTGTCCCTCGCCCAAGAGGAACGCGCGTTGGAGGAGATCGTGGTGACCGCGACGAAACGCGCTTCCAACCTGCAGGACGTACCCATATCCGTGGGTGTGGTCACCGGCGAGTTCATGGAAACGTTCGACATCCGCGACATGAGCGATGTGCAGAACTTCGTGCCCGGCCTGCAGGTACAGCAGACCTTCGGAAGCTGGGCTGTCCGCATTCGCGGCCTGGGCTCCGGCATTACCAACCTGGCGTTCGACTCTTCCGTGCCGGTATACATCGATGATGTGTACTGCGGCCGCGGCAAGTGCATGGAATCGGCGTTTCTCGATGTGGAACGCATCGAGGTTGCGCGGGGTCCGCAAGGCGCACTCTTTGGCAAGAGCACCATTGCCGGTGCTATCAGCGTCATCGGCGGCCGACCGACAGACGAGTTCGAAGGCCAGATCAAGTTGGGCACAGAGCTCGAGTACGGCGGCTACACGGCCACGGGCTATGTGTCCGGCCCGCTGTCTGACAACGTCGGCGCCCGCCTCGCTTTTCGTGTGGACGACCTCGACGGCTACACCGACAACCTGTTCACCGGCGATGAAGACGGCGACAGGGAGATCAACGCCGCCCGCCTGGGCCTGAATTGGGATATCAGCGACACGAGTTCGCTGTACCTGAAACTCGAGGCTGGCGAATCCAACACCACGGGCCGCAACAACCAATTGGTCACGCCGGGTGCTATGAGCACCGTCACCACCGACCCGCGCGCCGAGTATCGTTCGGACGACCGTCGCAGCGTCAGTACCGGCGTGGAGAAGGAGGACTACTACGATTACGAGTGGACGTCCGCATCGCTGCACTTCGACACGGAGGTTGGCAACCACTCGCTGATGGCGGTGCTCGGCTACTGGGAGTACGAAAATGAGTGGTTCCTGGATGTCGATGGCCACCCGGAGGCGATACTCAACACCGGACTGTCCGATGACTACGACCAGACCACCGCCGAACTGCGCATCCTGTCGCCCGCGGATCAGACCATCGAGTACATCGCTGGTGTGTGGTACCAGGACTCAGAACTCAGCACCCGTCAGTACTCGCCGTTCTACCCGCTGTTCTGGCAGGCGGCAACGGGAATTCCGATCCCTGTGGGCGTAAACATCCCGCCGCTGGCGCTGGCGTTCCAGCAGGGTTCCGGCATGGACCGCAACTTCTCCCGCGACAGCGAAGCCTACTCGGTGTACGGGCAGGTCACCTGGAACATCTCGGACAACTTCCGTGCAATCCTCGATCTGCGCTACACCGATGAAGAGCAGGATGGCGTCGGCAACGCCTACCCGCTGCTGTTCGGCTCGGGCACGTTCACGCCCACCCGCGTGGCGCAGAGCACCGCCGGCCACAACACCGAGTATCTGTTCTTTCAGTCGCGCGACGACGACAGCTTCGACCCCTCCATCCGCTTTCAGTGGGACATCAGTGACGACTGGATGGCCTACCTATCCTACGCAGAAGGATCGAAGTCCGGCGGCATGAAAGCCAACGACGCAGCGCTCGGCAATCAGCTGATGCAGCGGGCAGGCGACGCCGCCTATCTGCAACGTTTCCTGGGCGTCTCCACCATTACACCTGCGCAGATCGCTGCAGGTGTGAGCCTCGGCCAGGGCAACGGCATCTTCGACTTCGAAGACGAAGAGGCGGAAAGCTGGGAGATCGGTGCGAAAGCCAATCTGTTCGACGGCGCCGCCACCCTGGGTGTGGCTGTGTTCTCCACGGAGTTCACCAACCTGCAGACGTCGAACTACGACGGCACGCAGTTCATCATCGGCAACGCTGGCAGCGCCACGGTGGATGGCCTGGAAGTGGAGTTCAGCTGGCAGGCCAGCGCCAATCTGCGGCTGCACTCATCCGTATCGTACATCGATGCGGAATACGACGACTTCGCCGGAGCTCAGTGCGTGGTGGACTCCGCCGGTCAGCCGCGCAACGCGGATTGCGACCTCGCCAGCGGCACGGAAAACCAGAAGGGAGAAAAACTCGAGCGCTCACCGGATCTCGAGTTCAACCTGTCCGCCCTGTGGGAATCGCAGATCAGCGACAGCCTCATGCTGAAGGCCACCGCGTCGGCGTACTTCTCAGATGAGTATTTCGTGCAACCCACACAGGCGGATTACGCAACGCAAGACTCGTTCTGGAAGTGGGATGCTCGCATCGCGCTGGCAGCGGTAGACGAGCGCTGGGAGGTGGGCATCACCGGCCGCAACCTCGGTGACGAAATGACCATCCAGCACGCCTACAACATCGCAGGGAACGAGTTCCGAAACCTGAGCATCGGCCGTTCGGTACTCCTGGAGGGAACACTGCGATTCTGACCATCGGTCGTCCGCGGGGCCGACCCGCGGACGCCCCCTCTCAACTGCCCTCGAACAGGGCCAACGGCAGGCGCTGCTCTGCGGCGAACTGCGCGGAGATTGGCGCCTGCGCCGCCTGCAGCGCCTCGCCCCAGTCCTGCCACATGTCCTCGTGCGGCGGTGTTAACCGCATCTGATCGAGATCCGTCTTGCAGAAGTCGTACAGCACCGCCTGGCGGATCGCCCGTGGACGTGCGGTGTTGTGCCCCGCCATGTGTCCCAACCGGTGGTGCCAGAATACGATGTCGCCGCGCTCGCCGAAGCACTCCACAGGCGGCGTATCCGCCTCCACCTTGTCCACCTCCTCAAGGTACTCGGGCGGATGGATCAAGCCCTTGAACGACGGCATGTGCGGGTAGAACGGGATACGGGCCTGATCGTACTGCGTGGGAAACAAGGGATAGAAACGGCGATGGCTGCCCGGCCATACCTTGAAACCGCCGCCGTGCTCCGGGCAGTGATCGATGAGTCCCACTACACCGAGATGAAATGGATGACCATCAGTGTGCAGGCGATCCTGTAACCGCTGCGCAGGTTCCTCGGTGGGCAACGTCGCGTAGATGCCACGCACCCCTTCACCGAGCTGGGGATCTACCGGTCCACCGGGCCAGGCCGGGCCCCATGAGCCCATGGGCTTACCACCCTTGACTGGCGGGCGAAGCGTTCCGACACCCAGCAGCTGCTCGGCCCAGCACACGAGCTGAGGCGAGTACATGAGATCGATGAGATCCGCTTCTGTACTGGCGCCGCGAAGCTGCCAGCGCGTACCTTGATGCAACAGCAGGGAGTCATCAGAGGACTCCTCAACGCCGATCGGGCGCCAGGTTTCCGGGTCATCCCGGTGCACGGAGGCTGGAGCACTCCCCCACATACGGTCGAGCACCCGTTCACACAGTCCCTCGTCCAGCGCGCGACGCTTGATCAGGTAACCGTAACGCTTGAAGAATGTGAGCTCTTCGCTGGTCAGATATTCCATGCCTGAAGAAGATACCTCTGCGCTCACCCCGTGAACAGACTGCACCGTTTCTGGTAGCGTGTGGTGGGTACGAACTGTCTGCGAGAATGCCATGAGCACCGCCCCCCTCTCCGGCCCGCTGTGGGCCGCGCGCAACTGGTCGGCAGATGAAGGCGCCGGTTCCATCCACGACGACGACACCGCAACGTCCCTCGGTTTCCGCGGCGGCACGGTGGCGGGCGACATCCACATGAACCAGTTTCCGCCGGTGCTGGTGGAGGTGTTTGGCGCGGAGTGGTTCGAACGAGGCAATCTTTCGCTCAACTTCAAGAATGCCACCATCGATCAGGAGCGCGTGCAGGTGTTTGTGCAGCCGCCTGCACCAGGTGCTACGCAAACCACCGTGTGGATGGAACGCGAAGACGGACTGCTGGTGTGTAAGGGCACGGCCGCATTGGGTGATCACAGCCAGTCCGCCCTGCGCAGTATCGATCTTCGGCCGTGCGATCCGTCGCAGCTGCGCATCCTGCACCGGCTGCAAGCCGGACTGTCGCTGGGCACCTATGAGGTCTTTGCCAGCCCCGACAAGCAGTACGAGCGTTTTGACAAGAACCTCATCAGCGATCCGCTGCCCTGGTATCGTGACAGCTCGCCCTGGGGCGAGCCCGTTGCGGCGCCCTGCACGCTCATTGAGTTTCTCTGGGGCTATCCCATGCAGGGCCTGCGCCCGTTCGTGGGCGACTCAGTGGGCCTGTTCGGCGCCATCGAGGTGGGGCACACACACGGCCCCTTCCTGCTCAACCGCCGTTACCGCCTGGAAAGCCGAGTGGTATGTGTCGGGCAAAGCCCGCAAACCGAGTACGTGTGGTACGACACAGACGCATTCAACGAATCCGGCGAACTGGTCGCCAGTATGCGCATGCAATCGCGGGCCATGAAAGCATCCTCACCCGCTTACGCCGAGGGCTGAGCAAAACCGCGTTGTGTGAGGTAGTTCACAGGTTTTCCGGCACCGCGGCAACGATCTGTCGGACAGGATTTGCGTTCATAGCGTGTCCGAATCAACACGTTATGAACGGCCATGGCCGAAAGCAGCGCGCGCCAATTCAAGTTTCAGCCGAGAGCACTTCCCGAAGTCGGACTGCACGACCTGCGCCGGGACAACATGCTCGCGGACGCAGAGCGCTATGCCGAATACGGCGAAACGCTCAATCGTGCGGCGCACGACTATCACCGCCTATCGCTCTTCGATGATGAGTCGCTGCTCGAGCTGCTCTCCAGCCACCCGCGCAGACGGATACAGTGCTTTACCATGGGCACTGATCCCACCCGCCCCGAAGAGTGGCGGCCGGTATGCATCCGTGAAAACGATGCTGAGCAGCTTCTCTACGCGGTGCAGACCGGACGTATCTGGCTGAACATCACGAGTCCGGAGCGCTACGACGCGCGTTTCGATGAGTTGATTCGCGACATGTACACGCACATCGAGTCCATGTGCCCCACGGTCGTGAAACCCGAGATGTACTACAACACGCTGGTTCTGGCAGCACCTGGCACGCAGTTCTACTACCACGTACACCCCGACAACAACATGATGTGGAACATGCGGGGGGAGCTCACGGTTAGCGCACTACCGGCTATGGATTTCCGTTTCGTATCCCAGGAGTTGTTGGAAGAGATTTTTGCCCACGAGGCTTCCGGCGCCATTCCGTACAAGCATGACATGGCATCGCACGCCGAACGCGTGCGCGCAGGCTCCGGCGAATGCGTCTGGTGGCCGCAGTCTGCACCAACGCACGTGGCCTACCACAGCTTCTGCGTGTCGCTGTTCACCAGCTACTACTGCCCGATGCGTAACCGGCGCGATCACGTTCAGCTGGCCAATCGCTACATCCTGCGGCCGCTCGGCATCCGCAACCGCCGCACAGAAGAGTCAGGCGTGCGCTCCGAACTCAAGCAACTGCTCTACCGGGCCATGCAGCGCATCCGCCAGCCGCGCAAAGCCTACGACTTTACCGACAGCTACATGGCAGACCTGCGCGTGGATATCAACGCGAAGAACTGCCTGCGGCGGCTGGAGCGCAAATTGCCGCCTGAGTTCAGCAAATTTGCCAGCCAATGGGCCGTCGACCAGCAGCGGATCGCCGGCCGCTCCGACAACCACCAATTCTCACGCTGAGAAACCTCAGGCGCGGATGACCCGACCAGGCCGCGCACCGGTGTCCTGGTCGTTCTCTCTGGTCTTCACGCCGGATACAAACGTCGCCAGATAGCCGCGGGCACCTTGCAGGATGCGGCTGCCTCCAGCCGGCAAGTCGTGGTGTACCTCGAGCCCTCCCAGCGCAAGGCGCTGAAGATCGAACAGGTTCAGATCGGCTTTCTTGCCCACAGCGATACAACCGCGGTCGTGCAGGCCGTACAGACGTGCGTTAACCAGCGTCTGCTTGTGCACCATCAATTCCAGCGGCATTTTCGGCCCGCGGGTGCGATCGCGCACCCAGTGCGTGAGCTGATAGGTCGGGCCTACCGCATCAAAGATGAGATTGACGTGCGCACCCGCATCGGAGAGGCCAATGGTCGTGTTCGGGTGGGTGATCATCTCTTCCATGACGCGGAAGCTGCCGTCAACGAAGTTGGCGCCCAGCAATATGGCGAATTGATCGCCGTTGCCAGCCACCAGGAAGTCGTACATGTACTCGTGAACATCCCGGCCTTGTGCAGCTGCACGGGCGCCGATGCTCTGCTCGGGCTTCGGCTCGTAGTCGATGGGCAGTTCGATCGGGAACATGCCGGGGGCTGCCATGGCCAGCAGACCATAGACGTTGGCCATGGTGCCCGGCTGGTCCGGCGGCACATCGCGATCGGCGAGGATCTTCGCCTTCACCTCGGGCTTGCGCATCTCTGCCAGACGCGCCTCGAACGGCAGGCTCAAGAGCGCCAGATAGGTCTCCCTTCGCTGGAACATGTGGTAGGAGCGCAGGCTGGTCACGAAACCGATGGGGCGCGTGGCGATCTGCGGGGTGATGGGCAGGCCTTCGGCATTCGCCGCCTCCACGAGCGCCAGGCAGTTGCGCCACTGGTCCGGCCGGTTGCCGTTTTGCACCAGCGTGAACGTGCAGTTGCGCCCACTGGCGCGGGTGAGCTCGGTAAAGAGTTCCACCTCCTGCTCCGTGGTCCAGTGCTCCGGCCCGGCGATGTCGCCCACCACACCGGCAGGCACTGCCTGAAAGACCCCCTTCCCGGCCGCCTTCATAGCTTCGGCGATGGCGAGCAATTCCGCCTTCTCGGCGAACGTACCCGGGATAGGCTCACCAGCAATGGAGCGGTGGCCGATGGTTCGAGACGTGGAGAATCCCACGGCGCCAGCCAGCAGGCCTTCGCGCACGATGTCCTGCATGCGTGCCAGATCCTCGGCGCTTGCGTCTTCATGGCGCAGCGCACGATCGCCCATGACGTAGTTGCGCACCGCCGAGTGCGGGATCTGCGCACCCACATCCATGGTGTAACGCTTGCTGCCGAGGTAGTCGATGTACTCGGGAAAGGTCTCCCAGCGGCCCCACTCGATACCTTCGTACAGCGCCGTACCGGGGATGTCTTCCACACCCTCCATCAGCTCGATCATGCGCTGCTCGCCGCCAGGGGGGCACGGAGCAAAGCCGACGCCGCAGTTGCCCATGACGATGCTGGTCACTCCGTGGCTGAAGGACGGCTCGATAGTGTCGTCCCAACTCACCTGGCCGTCGTAGTGCGTATGCACATCTACCCAGCCAGGCGTGAGGTAGGCTCCATGGGCATCGACGGTCTCCCTGGCACGACCGTCGGCATCGCCGCCTACACCGGCGATGACGCCGTCTTTGATGGCAACGTCACCGGTGTACGGCGCGGCACCAGTGCCATCGACGATGGTGGCGTTCCGGATGATGTAGTCGTGCATGTTGCGTGCTCCCCTGCTGTAGCAAACCTAAAAAAGCATTCCGAAAAAGCAAAATAAGAACACGCATCAAGATACCGGTACCCGGCCGGATCCGTCTATTTTTTTCCGCCCAGCACCGGCCCGCCCTGGCCCGAAAACTCCGCATCCGGCGCGTTGCCGAAAAGTATGCCGCCCATGGTCTCGTAGAGGGGGTGTGCCACCCAGCGATGAGATGCGGCGCCATGCGCATCCCGAAGCTTACGCTCCAGTGGGTTGGTCATTTCGCTGGCGCTGGTGCCGCAGGAGGCATGCACCACATCCACAACCTCCATACAGGCTTGTGCCGCCCAGGTGCAGGCGAGCCGCGCATCGAAGGTGGTCTTCGGTCCCGGCAGGTCGGCGCCGCGGCGCAGCTCCTCCTCCACGGCCCCCATGGTATCCATCACCAATGCCCGCGCCGCCCGATACTTACCGGTCATCTCAGCCATGCGGTATTGCGCGATCGGGCGATCGCGCAGCTTCGACGCCGACATCATCGGCACCTTGTTGTTGGCAATATCCACGAAGGTGTCGAGCGCGCCTTTGGCGACACCAAGGCCAATCGCTACCTTGTTGTAGGAAAGCCGCAGCGGCACGGGGATGCGGAACACGGGGTTATCGTAGAGCGCCGGTGTGAGCATGAGATCCACCGGCAGCCACTTCGGTTCCACCATCGCCCCTTCCGCGCGCACGTTGTGGCTGCCGGAGCCGCGCAGGCCAGCAGTGTTCCAGGTGTCGATGATTTCCCATTGCGAGCGGTGCAGAAAGAACATCTTGATGATCGGCGCGCCATTGGCATCGAGCCGCGGCTGACCGTCGTCCACCAGCGCGGCCCCCATGAAGCACCAGGTGGAGTTGTGGCAGCCGCTGATGAACGTGGTCTCGCCGAAAACCTGGAAACTGCCATCTTTCTGCTCCACCGCATACGACGGCTTGGAGCCCGGACCGCCGCCACCGCACATGACCACGCGTGGATCGTCGACATACACCTCTCTGGCGAGGTCCTTCGGCATACCGCCGGCGGCCATGGCGTTGATTTCAGAGCCGAGCATGATGTTCCAACCGATGGACGCATCGATGGCCGAGATCGCTTCGAGTACCTCCACGGTCTCCAGCGCGCTTGCATCCTCACCGCCCAGCTCCCGGGGCAGCGTGAAACGAAACAGGCCCTCATCGATCATCAGGTCTTTCAGATCATCAGGCATCCGACGCAGTTCCTGGGCCTGGTCGCCACCCCGCACGATGGCCTCTTCGATGCGCGCCACCCGCTCCAGCGGTGTGCCTACCAGTTTGTCTCTGCATTCGATCGACGTCGCCATCGCCCCACCTTAGAATTGCTACAAAATTGAACCGCGTTCCAACGTATACAATCGCCAAAGCACCGGGTATG
>JAUILW010000718.1 GCA_030432795.1 Gammaproteobacteria bacterium | reverse complement strand
GAGCAGGCCAAGGCGCATCTGGCGGAGTTTGCTGCCGGGCTGAACATCGATGAGGCGCATCAGCACCTCATCTTCGGCAGACCGGAAAGCGAGATTCAACGGGTCAGTGAAGCCAACGGTGCCGATCTGATCGTGGTGGGCAGCCATGGCCGCCACGGCCTCGCGCTGTTGCTCGGCTCCACTGCCAACGGCGTGCTGCACGGCGCGCCTTGCGACGTGCTCGCCGTTCGGGTAGGTGCAAATCTGACGCCACCGGAGTAACCATCGCAGCCATGAAGTATGGACTGCTTCTTTTATCTATCATCCGCGCATGCCTGTGCTGCACCGGACTGGCCGTTACCGCGGCAGCCTTTGCCGATTCGCCCTACGAGGCCCGCACCCTGTACAAAGCGGCGCTGGAGGATCTTCAGCAAGGTCGCACCACGGCGTTCAAAAACAAGCAGGCTGAGCTTGCCGACTACGCGTTGGCGCCCTACCTCGCCTATCGCTACGGTTTGCGCCACGTCAGCAGCCAGTCCCTCGAGGACATCGAGGCACTGGAACGCGCCTACCCCGATGTGCCGGTGTGGAAGCACCTGAGGCGCAGCTACCTCAGCACGCTCGCCAAGCGCCGGGCCTCGCAACGCTTTCTCGCCGCCTGGCCCGAAGAGGACGGCCACCTCGATGCCGACCTGCAATGCTTCCGCGCCCGCGCGTTACACGCCACCGGTGAACAGGATGCTGCCTTCGACGCCGCAGAAACCCTGTGGCTGGTCGGCCGATCACAATCCAAGGAATGCGATCCCATATTCGACGTCTGGCGCAAGAGCGATCGATTTACCGAAGCAGTGGTTTGGCGTCGCCTGCAGCTTGCCGTGGAGGCCAACCAGCGGCAGCTGGCGCGTTATCTGATCAGCTTCCTGAAGGGCGACACGCAGCAGCGGGCTGAGGCCCTATTTGCCGTACATGCCAACCCCCGACTTCTGGCCAGCGGCACGCGTTATGTGGACGATACGGCCGATGGCCGGTATGTGGTGGTGCACGGTCTGACCCGCCTCGTGCGACAGAATCCCGCCGATGCAGCGCAGGCGCTGAGGCGCTATGAGGAAAAGCTCAACTTCACAGAAGCAGAGCGAGCCGCGGTGCAGCGTGCCGTGTTGCCGGCGCTGGCCCAGGAGGGCGTGTTCCCGGGGGCGGAGTTCACGAGCGACGACGCAGAATTGTTGAGCACGCTCGCCAATGAAGCCGTACAGACCGCCAACTTCCCGCAGGTGGAGCGGCTGGTGGAACTGTTACCCGCGGCGGAGCGGCACAAACCCGAGTGGCAGTACTGGCTGGCACGAGCGCTGGAGGAAAACCACGGCGTCAACGAACGGGCCACCCTCACCTACCAGTCGCTGGCCCGTGATCGCCACTACTACGGCTTCCTGGCCGCAGACCGGGTACGCCTGCCACCGCAACTGCAGGATCGCTCGCAGCCTGCGGACGAAAGCGTTCTGAAGTCTCTCGCACAAGTGCCCAACGTCGCACGCGCCATCGAACTGTTTGCAGTGGGCGATCGTCTGAACGCGCAGCGAGAATGGAACGAAGCGCTGGCAGGCGCCTCCACCGCGCAGGAGCGCCGTCTGCTGGGTTACGCGGCCCTGCATCTCGGCGAGCTCCGGTTGGCGATCTCTACGGCCAACCGCGCAGATCTCAACGATGAGGTGAGCCTGCGCTTCCCGGTGTCTTACGTGCAGCAGTTCCGTGCCGCCTCCGCAGAGACCGCGCTGCCCATCCCGCTGCTCATGGCCGTCACCCGCCAGGAGAGCGCGTTCGATCGGCAGGCGCGCTCACATGCCAACGCCCGCGGCCTGATGCAGCTTCTGCCGAGTACCGCACGGGTGGTGGCAAACCGGCTTCGCGAGACCCCACCGAGCACCGCGCTGCTCTATCAGGCCGACACCAACGTGCGTCTCGGCGCGCACTATCTGGCATGGCTCTCCGAACGTTTCAACGG
>JAUILW010000078.1 GCA_030432795.1 Gammaproteobacteria bacterium | reverse complement strand
CGCTTCCACCGGTACTTCGATCTTGTGCGGGAGCGTGAGTTTAGGCCTCCCCCGCTACTTGCGATACGAAGCGAGGCGGAATGTCATCTATATGACCACACCAGATGCCTGAAGGTCACATCTGCTCTCGACTCGGTGTGACTCCCCGCGCGTTAACCGGGTCTAATACCCGTTGCCGAGGAGACACCGGGGCGCAGCGACGCCACACACCTACCGATCGACGAAGAGGCCACAAGCACTATGGCAGACCAAGACAACCACCCGCACCCCATGGAGCAGAAGCTGCGAGCGATTCTCCCTACGCAGGACACGAGCGACTTCGAGCAACAGGTCGAGCGGGTCATGCGCCGTGGACGGCAGCAGGTCGGCGTGCGTGATCTGGCCACCTTCGGCTTCGCGCGCATGCTCACCGTGCTGCTCAACCTGCTGGTCCATCTGCACCGGCGTCCGACGGGGGAGTCGCATCGATGAGCGCACCGGCCAACATCGAAGCGGGGCTGAGCGCCTGGGGCGAGTCACTGCTGGCGGCGACCACCGGGCTATGGAGCAAACTTGCCGCCTTCGTGCCGAATCTGCTCGGCTTCATTCTTATCCTGCTCGTCGGCTATCTCGTCTCGAAACTCCTCGCGGCGTTCCTCGGTCGGCTGCTCAACTTTCTCAAGCTCGATGCGCTGAGCCAGCGGCTCGGCATCAGCGATACGCTGGGCCGGGCTGGCATCAGTGCCCCCGCCAGCGCGCTCGTGAGCGGCCTGGTTTTCTGGATACTCATGCTCGCCTTCCTGGTGTCCGCCACCGAAACCCTCGGGCTTACCCGGGTCTCCGGAACCATCGACAGCGTCGTGCAGTACCTGCCCAAGGTATTAGGCGCAATGTTCATCCTGCTGGCCGGACTCTATGTGGCGCAAATGGTGCGGGATCTCGTTACGAACGCTGCGCAGAGCGTGGGTATCGACAGCGCCGTGGCGCTGGGGCGCACCGCGTACGGACTGTTGTTCGTCATCGTACTCACCCTGGCGGTCGGCCAGCTGGAGCTCGAGACCGACATTCTCGGTCAGGTGATCTCCATCGTCCTGATATCGCTGGGTGCTGCCGCCGCCCTGTCCTTCGGTATCGGCTCACGTCGTGTGGCTGCCAACGTGCTTGCAGGCACCTATGTGCGTGAGCTCTACCGCGAAGGCGACGAGCTGATCGTCGGCCAGGTGCAGGGTACGGTCACCCAGATAACGCCACTGAAGACGGAGCTGCTCACGTCAGAGGGGGAATATGTGACCTTTGCCAACGAGCAGCTCGTCGAGGATACCGTCAGGCGGATCGCCTGAACTGCAGCGACCGCCTCCGAGCGGCCATTGACCGATGACGGACCTCATCGAGCTGGTAGCCCGGGCGCAGAACGAGCTGCCCTACCGCTTTGCCGCATTCGAAGCCTTGGTGCGCAGCCAGCTCGGTGGTGTGCGCCGACTCGCACGCGGCATGGTTCGCGACGCTGACGCCGCTGACAGCATCGCTCAGGATGTCATGCTACGCATGCTACATGGCCTGCCAGCTCTGGCAGACGCCGGACGTTTTCCTGCCTGGCTGCAACGCATTACCGTCAACGTCTGCCGCACGCACCTGGCAAGGGAAGCCCGCGAAGCGGACAAGCGGCGCAACCTGATGCAGGAAACCGCAGGCGATGAGCCAACAACGGGCATCGTCGCACCGCCTGCTCTGGCAGAGGCATCGTTCGACATGCTGTTGCAGCCGCTGACGGTAGAAGAACGCACCATCATCTGCCTCAAACTGCTGCAGGAGATGGAATTCGGTGCCATTGCCGAGGTAACCGGCCTGGGTTTGAGCGCCGTCAAAATGCGCTATTACCGAGCGCTGGAGAAGGTAGAAGCAAACCTGCAGTCTGACGGCTAATCTCTGTCCGGAAATAGCCATCCATGGCTATTTCACCCTATGGTTTGCAACGCAAACCTCCCATTTTCCTTCGGAAAATGATCGCGCTTCCCTGCGCTCACGCCAGTGGATCTCAGAATGCTGCGCATTCTGGACAGGCACCAGCTAGGCAGCGATACCAAAGCCGGTAGAAACCCGTTCAGATCCACTTCCGCAAGCGGAAGTACACGAGCTGCACCGTCGCAATGAGCAGCATGACGCCGATCACCGCAAAATAGCCGATGGACGATTTCAGCTCCGGCATGTTCTCGAAGTTCATCCCGTAGATACCGGCGATGAAGGTCAGAGGTACGAAGATCACCGTGAAGACCGTGAGAACCTGCATCACCTTGTTCAACCTGTGCGATGACAGCGCCAGGTAGCTGTCGCTGAGATCCTGGGCGATGTGGTGGTACAGCTCGGCGAGGCTGCCGGCGCGCTCGTTCTGCTCGTAGAGATCCACCAGCTCGTGCACGAGCTCAGCGGCGTTGAGTTCCACGCGCTGGTCTCTCAAACGTTCGGCAACCATGGTGTGATATCGCGTCACGCGCTGAATCTGCCGCAACTTCGATCGGTAGCGGGTGAGCTCGTTGAGCAGCCCATCATGCGGATCGTCAAACATTTCATCCTCGATTTCGTCGAGCCGCGACTCCAGGGAGAGCAGCAGGTCCACGTAACGCCTGGCCAGCTTGTTAGCAATGACGACGGCAAGACTAAGCGCCGACGTCTGCGCTTCGCCCGATGGGTCCGCAAGGAGCTCCCGCCTGACAGTTTCCACGCTCACCGAACGCCCACTGTGGCGCGTGATCAGAAACCCGTCACCGGCAAACAGCGCCAGCTGAATGACACCGAACTCCAGGCCACGCTGAGCGGCATCGAGGCCGCGCAGCAACAAAAAGACCACATCGCCAAAGACCTCGATCTTCGGCGGGTGGCGCGTCCGCATGGCATCCTGGATGGCCAGCGGATGGAGGTAAAAAGATCGTAAAAGGGAGAGCTGGGCATCCTCCGCTTCGTCCTCGAGGTCAACCCAGATCAACCCCTCACGGCCTCCATCGCGCC
Organism: Gammaproteobacteria bacterium; assembly: GCA_030432795.1. Lineage (GTDB taxonomy): Bacteria > Pseudomonadota > Gammaproteobacteria > Pseudomonadales > Azotimanducaceae > SYFY01. The sequence goes on along the minus strand of JAUILW010000078.1, from coordinate 7,608 downwards.
AGCTTTCAAGCAGCTCCGCGCCGCCTGATTGCAATTCACCATCAGCGGAAAAGTGAATGACGTACAATGTCGGGCCTCCTCCTACGCTCTAAGTAACGCCACGGTGCCTCGGATGGTCACACATCGATGTGACTTTCCGCCACCAGCTGGAGTCAACTCGGTGAGAGGCCTCAAACGAAATGGAGACGCACGTGAACCTGAAACCAATCATCTGGCTACCGCTACTGTTGCTGTTGGGTACAGCGCACGCTATGGACAACCTGCGCGGCCCAGTATTCGACGAAGCGCAGGATGCGCTGCGGCGGGCCAATAGCGCCGATGCCTCGGCACTTTCTCCCGACATCTACGCAAAGGCCGCAGAAAACTACCGCCGCGCGGAAGCGCTGTTTGCCGACGGTGGCAACCTCGAACGCATCACCCGATTGCTGGCCGACGCCAAAGCGCAGTTTGAAGAAGCCGCCAGCAACTCGGCTCGAGTACGTACCGCACTGCAACCCGCCTATCAGGCGCGGCTGGACGCCCGCTCTGCAGGCGCGGAGGAGTTTGCCAGCAAAGCCTGGACCGCGGCATCCGAGAGCTTTTACGAGGCGGCCCGACGGGTGGAAGCCGAGCGCAAGCGCGGCGTGGAGCGCAATGCCGAGAAAGCAGAGGCCGGCTACCGCGAAGCGGAGTTGGCAGCCATCGAGGTGTCGCTGTTCCAGCGCATCGACAGGCAGATTCAGATCGCCCGCGAGCTTGATGCGGACGACGAAGCGCCGATCTCCTACAAAAACGCGGTGGATCTACTGAACGAAGCAAAAGCAGAGCTTGCCCGCGACCGCTACGACACCGACCGGCCCCGCGATCTGGCACGCCGCGCGCTACACAACGCCATGCATGCCACCTACGTGGCCTCGCTGTGGGAGGAAGTAGACGACGGCAAGACATCGTTTGAGCAGGTGCTGCTCGACTGGGAAGCCGAGATTCTGAGCACCGCCGATATGCTGGACCTCTCAGTGCACTTCGACGAAGGACCAACCGCCGCCAACGAAGCGATACGCGGCGCGGTCAAGACCCTCAAAGAGGATCTCGCATCGTTGCGCGGGCAGTACGCCGACGCGCAGTCGCACATTGCGCTGCTCGATGGCGAGGTGGCACGCCTGCAGGAAGAGCTGGGTGGGCAGTCGCAGGCACGCGAGCGCCTGAATCAGGAACTGGCCCGCCGCGAACGGCAGAAAGAGCAGCTTACCCGCCTGGAAGGGCTGTTCCAGCCGCACGAGGCGCTGGTGCTGCGTTCCAAGGAGCGCCTGATCCTGCGCATGGTCGGACTGAACTTCGCCGTTGGCAAATGGCAACTCGAGCAGCAGCACGATCTGCTGCTCAGCAAGGTGCTGCAGGCGTTGTCGATGTTCCCGGAGGTCCCCGTCATCGTTGAAGGACACACCGACTCCTTCGGCGCGGATGCTTCGAATCTGGCGCTGTCAAACCAGCGCGCTCAGGAAGTGCTCGGTTACCTGCTCAAGAACGGCAGCATCTCTCCCGGCAACCTCACCGCGGTGGGATATGGCGAAACGGCGCCCATCGCCAACAACGAGACAGACGATGGCCGGCGCCGCAATCGACGCATCGACCTCGTGATCTACCCGAACTGGTAGACGCCAACGGCACACCGAGGGGAGCTGGGCCTAACGCAGGTCCAGGTCCCCTACGGTTTCCACCGCGTACAACGGGTCGTTCTCGATCTGGTTTTCGTAGTGCGCGATCTCGTCTTCCACAGCCACGGCTTCGCCGAAACGGGCGATGTGCATAACAGCCTCGCCCTCGATGACGAGCGGCAGGTTGTTGATGCAGATGACAATGCCCTCCACCGGGGAGGTGACCACACTCTCCTGGGGCCCCAACGGCTCGGAGATGACGCCAATCACTTCATCCTTCTTCACCCTCGCGCCCAACGCCACCAGCGCCCGGAACATGCCTCCCTGCTCTGCCCGAACCCAACGGGTGCTGGAAGCAACGAAGGGCTCCGCGCGGGTAAGCCGGGTTTGGCGCCGTGGCAGCATGCCGAGATCGCGCATGACCGCAGCACAGCCTCGCACACCGGTGACGATGGATTTTTCATCAAGCCGCAGCGCCTCGCCGGCTTCGTAGGTAATCACCGGCACCCCTTCTTCGTAAGCGGCGGCTCGCAACGTTCCCTCAATGAGCCCGGCACTGACGATGACGGGTATAGAAAACGCATGCGCCATGCGTTTGGTTTCCGCATCATCCAGCGCCGCGCGAATCTGCGGCAGATTGTGTCGGTGCACTGCTCCGGTGTGCAGATCAATCACATGGGTGCAGCGCTGCACCACCTCCTCGAAGAAAAGGTGCGCCACGCGGCCGCCGAGCGAGCCGGCCTCTCTGCCTGGAAAGCATCGGTTGAGGTCTCGCCGATCCGGCAGGTAGCGCGACCGGTGCACGAAGCCGTAGAGGTTGACCACCGGCACCATGATGAGCGTGCCACGCAGGCGCCGCAGCGAGGATAGCTCCTTGAGCCTGCGGATGATCTCGACGCCGTTGATTTCATCGCCATGAATCGCCGCACAGATGAGCAGGGTTGGACCCGGCCGGCGACCGTTGAAAACGATCGCCGTCAGATCCATGGGCGTGTTTCCATACAGTCTCGCTGCAGGCAGATCGATCTCCGTCATCGTGCCCGGCGCGACCGTAGTGCCCCCCAGGGTGAAAGCGGAGTTACGTTCCAGGTCCATGCTGTTTGGCTACCGGCTAGAAGAGGTGGCGAGTAGTATTGGCATCAAACCCTTGCAGGTTCAATGACCATCGACCTCACCAGCCTCACCGGCCTCTTGCGCACCCCATTGCTATCCTACGGCGATGACCACATCACGGCGGGTCAGTTGCTGCTCGTGCCAACGGTGCTGCTCGTTGGCTGGCTCGTGGTTCGTCTGGTGGTGCGCTTCACGGTGCGACGCCTGGAAGCAAAACAGACGAGCCCGGACGTCGTGCACCTCGTTCGCCGCATCGTATACATCGTTGGCCTGGCGATGCTGGCCCTCACCACGATCGATCTGCTCAATCTGCCACTCACCGCGTTCGCGTTCGTGTCCGGCGCAGTTGCCATCGGCGTCGGCTTCGGTGCTCAGAACATCATCAACAACTTCATCAGCGGCTGGATCCTGATGTGGGAAAGACCCATCCGCATCGGCGACTTCCTGGAGATCGGCGACGCCAAGGGCACGGTGGAATCCATCAATACCCGCTCCACCCGCATTCGCCGGGTGGACGGCGTTCACATGCTCATTCCCAACAGCGCGCTGCTGGAGAATACGGTGGTGAACTGGACGCTGGTGGACCGGCTGGCGCGCTGCACGGTCCGCGTCGGAGTGGCTTACGGCTCCGCTCCCCGACAGGTGCAGGAACTATTCCTGCAAGCAGTGCGTGAGCAACCCGAAACCCTGGAGGAGCCAAAGCCCGCCGTAATCTTCGAAGACTTCGGCGACAACGCCCTCATCTTCGATGCTTACTTCTGGGTGATGGCCACGGTCGATCGCGACTTACGTGTCATCCGTTCCAACACACGCTTCCGTCTTGAAGAGCTTCTTACAGAGCATGGCATCACGATTGCCTTCCCACAGCGGGATGTGCATCTGGATGGAAGTCTGACCATCGCAAAGGCCCAGGATGACTGAAGACGCAACGGGGCTGCTGAGCTCCTACCAGATCCAAGGCCGGACGGCGTCGTTCGATTGGCACCACCTGCAGACCGACCAACCCGACACGCAGCGATGGCTGGAAGCCCGAGACATCCACCCCAGCGTCATCGAAGCGCTCACAGCACTGGAAACGAGACCCCGCGCCGCGATCCTGGCCGGCGGCACGCTGCTGGTCGTGCGCGGCGTCAACCTGAACGCCGGTGCAGATCCCGAGGACATGATCAGCCTGCGCATCTGGTTCAAGGACAACCTGGTCATCTCGTCGCGCAAACACGGCCGCCCGTTGAGCGCGGTGGTAGAAGTGCAGCGCGACATCGAGCAGGGGGTGTTTCCCGATTCCGTGGGCGAGCTTCTGGTACAGCTCCTCGAGCATCTCGCCGAGCACATCTCCGATCTGGTGGATGAGATAGACACCCACGTCGATGCATTGGAAACCGCCACCGACATACGCTTCGCCGAACGCCGCTCGGAAATCATCGACTGGCGTCGCCAGACCGTGGCCGTGCGGCGTTTCATCGCCCCGCAGCGGGATGCCCTGGCGGCATTCGCGTTGCTGCCTACAGGGCTCGACCAGGAGCAGATCTACTCCGTTCAACATATTGCCGAACGTATGTTTCGCTATGTCGAGGAGCTCGACTACGCCCGGGAGCGCGCGCTGGTAATGCAGGAACAGATCGCCAACGAAATCGCCGAGGAGCAGAACAAGCGTATCTACGTGCTCTCACTGGTCGCTGCGATCTTTCTGCCGCTTTCGTTTCTCTCCGGGGTGTTCGGAATGAACGTTGCCGGCTTGCCGGGCACCGAGAATGCCTCGGCATTCCTGTACGTCTGTCTGGGCATGGCCGGCACTATGATGGTGAGCATCGTGTTCTTTTGGTGGCGGCGATGGTTGTGATCGCGCAGACACCGTTCACCTCGGACGCTGAGCGATTCTGATGGCGATCTTCGAGACCATTGCCGGTATCGCTCTTCTGCTGATTGGTGGTGCCGCACTCGTACGCGGCGCTTCAGCGCTGGCCACCCGCGCCGGCATCTCTCCACTGGTGGTGGGCCTCACCATCGTCGCCTTCGGCACCAGCACGCCGGAACTGATGGTCAACGTGATGGGCGCGTTGATGGGGCAAACCGAGCTCGCGTTCGGCAACGTGGTGGGCTCCAACATCGCCAACGTCGGTCTCGTGCTCGGTGCCGCAGCGCTCATTGCACCGGTAGCCATCGACGGCAGCGTCGTGCGTCGGGAGATTCCGCTCGTGCTGCTGATCACCGCCATGCTGCTGGTGATGTGCCTCGATCCGCTCCTGCGCGGGCAACCCGCGGAGTTGGATCGGTCAGACGGGGTGTTGCTGTTTCTGATGTTCAGCATCTTCATCTACCTCGTCACCCGTGACTTTCTCGAGACGGAAGATGAAGACCCTCTGGTGCAGGAGGTGCGCGCGCTGCACCTGACGGAACGGGTGGAGCGCTACGGCAAAGATGCACTGTGGATTGCTGGCGGCATCGTGTTGCTGGCCATCGGTGGCCACCTCACCATCAGCGGCGGCAGCGCGCTGGCGGAACAGTTTGGCGTGTCACCCGCGGTGATCGGCATCGTCGTCGTCGCCGTAGGCACCAGCATGCCGGAGCTCGTCACCTCCATCATCGCTGCAGCGCGCCGGGAAGCTGCGTTGTGCGTCGGCAACGTGGTGGGCTCGAACCTGTTCAACGCCGCCGTGGTGATGCCAGCAAGCGCCGTGATTCTGCCGGTGCAGGTGCCGCAGGGTGGCATCCTGGACCTCACCGCGTCATTCATCCTGCTGCTCGCCCTGGTGCCCGTTTTCCTTATCGGCAACGCCCGCATGGGCCGCCCCGCAGGGGCGGCCATGCTGACGGCGTACATCGGCTACGTGGTCTACCGCACCATTGCCTGACGCAGATCGTCAGTTGCCCGTGGGGATCTCATTGAATGGCAGCCCTTTGTCCGCGCGCATGTCGTCCGGCAGCCCCAGCACCCGCTCGCCGATGATGTTGCGCAGCACCTGATCGGTTCCACCCTCGATGCGCACCGCTGGCGAGCGCAGCAACATCGCCTGAAAGCGTGCTGCACCCTCGGCAACCGTAGGGTCGGTCAATACAGCGCCGAAGCCCTGCAGGTCCATGCCGAACTTCGCCACGTCCTGCATCAGGCCACCCGCCACGAGCTTGCCGATGGAGTTTTCCGGCCCCGGAATATCACCCTTGGACAGCGCGGAGATGGCCCTCGATGCAGTGTTGCGCAGGCCTGCCGCCTTGGCGTACCAATCCGCGAGCTTCGAGCGCACGGCGGCGTCCTCTATCGCCGCACCACCCTGCACTGCAAGTTCCCGCACCAGGTCGAGCAACTCGGGCACGCCGGTGGGAATACCACCACCGATGGCCATCCGCTCGTTCATCAGTGTGGTGAGCGACACCCGCCAGCCTTCGCCGACGCCGCCGAGACGCTGGGCGTCGGGAATGCGTACGTTGTCGAAGTACACCTCATTGAAGCCGCTCTGGCCGTTCACCTGCTTGATCGGGCGGATGTCCACGCCCGGGGAGCGCATGTCCAGAAAGAACATGGTCAGCCCTTTGTGCTTGGCCACCGTCGGGTCGGTGCGCGTGATCAGAATGCCGTAGTCGGAATGCTGCGCGCCGGAGGTCCAGATCTTCTGGCCGTTGATGACCCAGTCGTCGCCGTCTTTCTCCGCACGGGTGCGCAAGCCCGCCAGGTCCGAGCCGCCGTGGGGCTCTGAAAAGAGCTGACACCAAACCTCTTCGCCGCTGGCGAGCTTCGGCAGGTAGCGGCGTTTGTGCTCCTCGCTGGCGTACGCCATCAGCGTCGGGCCGCACATCCCCTGACCGATGATGAACAGGCCCCCGAGCTTGCCGTACACGCCTTCTTCCTGCCCCCAGATGACGCTCTCGATGGGTGATGCGCCGCGGCCACCGTACTCGGTGGGCCACAGCAGGCAGGCATAGCCCGCCTCGGCTTTCTTTTTCTGCCAGGCTTTCGCCGCGGTGATGGGATCCTCGCCTCCGGTGTTCAGACCACCGAAAGTGCTGGATGCCAGTGCATCATGCAGGTGGCGTGGCGCATTGGCATCGATCCAGGCACGTACCTCGGCGCGGAACGCCGCTTCAGCCGGTGTATCGTTGAAATTCATCCGATCCTCCTATGCAGCGCGCGACAGCGCGTCCACCAGTTTGTTTTCCCACACCGACAGGCCGCCGAGCTGCAACGCCAGGTAGTTGGACCGTCGGTAGTACAGGTGGCAGTCGAACTCCCAGGTGAAACCCATGCCGCCGTGTACCTGGATGTTGTCCCGCGAACAGAGCTGATAGGCCTGCGTCGCCGACACGCGGGCCGTGGCAGCCGCCAGCGGCAACTCCGGCGCATCGCTCGCCAGCGCCCAGGCAGCGTAGTAGCAATTGGACTCCGCCAGCTTCAGCGCCACGTACATGTCCGCCATCATGTGCTTGAGCGCTTGAAACGAGCCGATGGGTCGGCCGAAAGCAAAGCGTTCCTGCGCGTAACCCACCGCCATGTCCAGCGCTGCCTGCGCACCGCCAACCTGCTCGAAGGCGAACAGCACAGCTGCGCGATCGTAGAGCCGCTGCAGCTGCTGCCAGCCCTGCCCTGCTTCGCCCAGCAGCTCCGAACTTGCGCCGTCGAAGGTGAGCGTGGCGGTGTTGCGCGTGGGGTCGACGGTGTCCACCACCGTACGCTGCACTCCGTCGCTTGCGAGCTCCACGAGGCGCATATCCAGGCCGTGTTCGCCACGCGCCAGCACAAGCGCCAGATCGGCGATGCCACCATCCGCTACCGCCAGTTTGCTACCCGATAGGCCGCCTGCCGACACCGCACACTGCAGATTGTCTGGTGTTGGCTGGCTGAGCGTCTCGTTGACCGCCACGGTGCCGA
>JAUILW010000717.1 GCA_030432795.1 Gammaproteobacteria bacterium | reverse complement strand
GTGCTTGAATCGCACAGAGGCCGAGGAATTTATGGTGATCTTTACCGAACCCGATGTGCAGAGATTGCCGAACGCGGCTATGCCTGGACGGCGGTAGATACTACGGACATGAGCCGGCCGATCCTCGAAAAGCTGGGGTTCGAGCGCGTTTGCCTTACTTATCCTATGCGATTTAAGACGCCGATCAGCTAGTGACCCGAGGTGGAGGGCCGCGCGCCGTCACCGCGTTCGAGCGGCGTCGTTCTACGGGCCAGTTTTTCGGCCAAATTCAAGCCCACACCAGGCCTCGTCCACGGACAGACGGCGATACAGATCGCACATCCTGAAGTTTCCGCGAAGAACGGTATGCACTTGTCGAAGTCCACGTACCACTTCTGCTCACCGCGCACCGTCTGTTTGTCAGGCCCAATGGCCATCGGCGGGCAGGCATTCTCGCAGACCCGACAGCGGCTGCAGAAATCGTCGATGCCGAACGTTTGCCGGTCCGTAGTCGCAAAGGGCGCATCGGTGAGCACGGCACCAAGGCGAAAGCCGGAACCGAACTCCGGGTTGATGATGGAACCGTGCTTGCCGAGCTCGCCAAATCCGCACTCGATGGCCGGGGGTATCAGCAGGATCTTTCCGGTCATCGGCCCGGTCACTGCCTCTGCCCGATACCCTTCTCCGCGCAGCCAGGCCGCCACCTTCTTCGCACCCTCTGCCGCGCGCACGTACTGGCGGGTAACGTCTTTACCGCCGCGCATCTCGGGTACGTGACGCAGCTCGTCATAATCGTGCGCCAGCCCGAGCACGATGACCGTCGGCAGGTCGGTACTCTGGTCGTCATAGAGCCAATCCGGCTGCATTTGGGCCACACCTGTCATCTCGAAGTCGCCAGCATCCACAAAGCGTTGCAGCTGTGCGGTCCACTCGTCAGGGGAGCGCTCTACCTGTTGCGGTGCTACCGGCGGCAGCGGGCTCTGCATGGCACGCATACGACGCGTCCGCAGCGCCTGCATCTCCTCATCCGGTTGTTCGTGGGTGTAGAACCACTTCTGCGCCACGCCGAAGGTGACCGCATCCATGTCAGGCGCCCACCACACCATGCGGGCTTTTCTGGGAACGGCTTCACCGAGCCCGTTGACAGCGTTACCGCTGTAGCCGTCGAGCAGCTCGACGAATTCTGCATCGGGCGCAAAGGGACGATACGGGTTGCCAGCCACGACATTCTCCAGCGCAGGGGACGCGTAGGAGCATATCGTTGGCGCGGTGTTCGAACCAGTGATGAGCCCGCGGGCGCGGGCTCACGCGCGATCAGCGCTGGTCAGGCATACGGCCTTTCTGAGCTGCGATGATGTAATGATTCATCGCCTCGTTAGCCTCTTCCTGACAGGGGTACGGACCAACCAGTTCCTTCTCCCGTGTTCTGAAGAACCAGCCGTCGTCCTGCTCCACCAACCGGCGGGCGGTGCGCTCGGAGTTGAGTCCGTCCAGGGACAGGTGGGTGTACGCGGAGAGCTTGGCGCTGACGTCTGCAAGCGGCATTTCGATCAGCTTGCGCTGACAGCTCACGCGCGCCATGTTGGTTTCCTGATCGATACCAACGACCATGCAAAGAAAACCGTCGTCTGCAAATAGCCGCCCTTCTAGTCGGCTGGCGGGTGCCTGGTGTGTCATCCTTGACCACTCTCGTGATTGGGCTCTTGCCTAGTTTAGTAACTCGCTCTCTGAGGAAAAGTGATCTACATCACACTTTCCAGGCGCGCTTCCACCGCGTCCAGGAACCCCTCCATGTCCACCACCCGCTCAGACTCGGGATCTGCGGTCTTCCCACGCAGATCGCCGGTGATCACGCCCGCATCCACGGTAGCGATGAGCGCTTGCTTCAGGCGCCCGGCGTACGCGACCAGCGGCTCGTTCCCTTCCCGCTCGCCCAGCGTATGCAGCGCGTTTGCCAACGCATAGAGCAGCGCTGATGAGTTGAAATGCGCAACCTTGCC
>JAUILW010000716.1 GCA_030432795.1 Gammaproteobacteria bacterium | reverse complement strand
CGGCTGAGCAACGCCTCGATCTGTGCAGGCTCCGGTAGGCGGCCACTGGCCGGCGGGATACCGCAGACTAACTCGGCAGGCGTGACGAGCCGCGCGCCGTCGATGTGCGCGGCAGCGTAGTGGTCGGCCTGCGCGACGTGCACCAGCAGCACGTCAGCCTTAACTCTGGCGAGTGCAGATGCTTCGATAAGCTTCGGGTGTTGCGCATCTGCCGTCATGTCATGCGTGCTCGTGGTTGCTCAGGGGATCCCTCGGTCGCACCATTCTATCCAACGCCAATCATCGGAGCGATGCGAATGGACCCAACCGACGCGGGCTTCTCGCTGGAGAACGCGCGAGCGTTTCTCGGCAAGGTCATCGGTACCAGCGACTGGGTGTTCATCGACCAGGTGCAGGTGAACGTATTCGGTGAGGTCAGCCGTTGGCACAACGCCGGCCATTGCGACCCGGTGGCGGCGCGATCTGGCCCCTTTGGCGGTACGTTGGTGCACGGCTTTCACATGCTCTCGCTCCTGTCCCACTTCGTCGAGAACGTCGGCCTGCGCCCGGTGGACGGAGCGCACTCACTCAACTACGGGCTCGACAAGGCGCGGGTGCTGCAACCGGTGCTGATCGGCGACGGGGTGCGTATACGGTCGCGGGTGACCCTGCTTGATGCCATCGCGAAAGGCCGCGGGGAGGTGCTGCTGAAGACGGGCCACGAGATGGAAGCAGACAACGCCGACGGTACGGTGCTCTACGCCGAGTACCTCAACTACTGGTATCCCAAAAAACCGCGGTGAGCGCTGATGCCGGGATTCTGTAGCACGAGGTGCTATCGTTAGCGTGAGCAGTCACCGGTAGAGGACCTATGTCGGCAACGTTGGTGTGGATGGATCTTGAGATGACAGGGCTGGATCCTGAGCAGGACACCATCATCGAAATCGCCACAATCGTCACCGACGACAATCTCAATATCGTTGAGGAAGGCCCGGTATTTGCGGTGTTCCAGCCGGATTCCGTGCTCGAAGGCATGGATGAGTGGAATCAGAAGACGCACGGGGAGTCTGGTCTGGTGCGGCGCATCCGAGAGGAAGGCGTGCCGATGGCGCAGGCCGAAGCGGAAACCCTCGACTTCGTGCGCCGGCATGTGGCCGAGCACGTCTCGCCCCTGTGCGGCAACACCATCTGGCAGGACCGTCGCTTTCTCGTGCGGTACATGCCGCGGCTTGAGGCGTACCTTCACTACCGCAACATCGACGTCAGCACCATTAAGGAGCTGGCCCGGCGCTGGCAGCCGGCGGTGGCTGGCGGTCACACCAAGCGCAATGCGCACACGGCATTGTCGGACATTCGCGAGTCCATCGATGAGCTGAAGTACTACCGCGAGGCGTTCTTCAAAGCGAGCTGATCCAGCGCCCAGCGGATGTGCTCGGCCACCATCGGGCTTGCCGATTGCAATCGGGCGCGTAAGGCGTCAATCACTGCTGCATGGGGCGCCCCGTTGCCGAGCGCTACCGCCAGGTTTCGCTGCCATTGCTGGTAGTTCAACCGCCGCAACGGCGTCCCTTCCGTGCGGGCCAGAAACTGTGCTTCGCTCAGCTCGAACAGTTCCAGCAGCGTTGCCTCGGCGAGCAGTGCCCGCGGAAGAAAGTCGGGCTCCTTCGCGGCTGGGGCGGTGCGGTTCCAGGGGCAGTAGAGCTGGCAATCGTCGCAGCCAAAAACGCGGTTACCCAGCGCCTGGCGCAGCGCTTGAGGAATGGGCTCATGACTCTCGATGGTCAGATAGGAGATACAGCGCCGCGCATCGATGGTTCGCCCCTCGATGATGGCGTTGGTCGGGCACACCTGCACGCAGGCGCGGCAGGCACCACAGCGATCGATTGCGTCTGCGGCATCCACCGGCAGAGGCACGTTGGTGTACACCTCGCCCAGAAAAAACCAGGAACCGGCTTCCTCGTTCAGCACGAGGCTGTGTCGTCCCACCCAGCCATGGCCGG
>JAUILW010000715.1 GCA_030432795.1 Gammaproteobacteria bacterium | reverse complement strand
CGTTGAGCCAGCCATTCGTCATGAACCAGACCATGCTCCGCATCAAAGACCCGGAAAAGTCCGTGCCGTTCTACCGGGACGTACTGGGTATGACGCTGCTCGACCGCTTCGACTTTCCGGATATGGCGTTTTCGCTGTATTTCATGGGCTACCCAACCGAACCTGTACCTGAGGATCGCGCCGAGCGCGCGCGCTGGATCTTCGATCAGCCCGCACTGCTCGAGCTAACCCACAACCACGGCACGGAAGCGGACGACGACTTCTCCTATCACAACGGCAATGACGACCCGCGCGGTTTCGGTCACATCGGCTTGTCGGTGCCCGACGTGTACGCAGCATGCGAGCGTTTTACCGAGCTTGGCGTCGAGTTCGTCAAACGTCCCGATGACGGCAACATGAAGGGCCTCGCCTTCATCCGTGACCCGGATGGCTACTGGATCGAGATTCTGTCCAGCCGAGGGCTACGCGACCTGATCTTGGGCACGTAACGCTTCCCTCGCGGTTCACCGCTTCGGGTGCAGACGCACCGGTACCTCTTTGATGCCGCGGATGAAGTTGTTGGGCAGGCGCACCACGTCGCCGGCAAGCTCCACCCGTTCGAAGCGCTTGACGATCTCCTCCCACAGCGTGCGCAGCTGCAGCTCCGCTAAGCGGTTGCCCATGCAGCGGTGAATACCGTAGCCGAACGACACATGCTGGCGCGCGTTGGCGCGATCGATGCGGAAAGCATCTGCATCATCGAACACCTGCTCGTCTCGGTTGCCGGACAGGTACCACATCACCACCTTGTCGCCAGCACGAATGGTCTTGCCGCCGAGCTCCACATCACGCAGCGCATTGCGGCGCATGTGGATTACCGGCGTCTGCCACCGCACCATCTCCGCCACCATATTGGGGATCAGCCGCGGCTCGTTCATGAGCTTGTCATACTGCTGCGGATGCTCATTGAGTGCGATGACGCCGCCGCTGATGCTGTTGCGGGTGGTGTCGTTACCGCCGACGATCAGCAGCAGTACGTTGCCGAGAAACAGCTGCGGGTTTTCCGGCATGTTTTTCGTCGCCTCGCCATGCGCGAGCATGGAGATCAGATCGAACTTCGGCGGTTGCGCCGCGCGCTCCGCCCACAGCTGGTAAAACGCTGTTGCGCACTCCATGAGCTCTGCCTGGCGAGCGTTCTCGTCGATGCTGTCATCGCCGGTGGTCTGCGGCACCGCGGTGGTGATGTCGGACCAGTGCACGAGTTTGCGCCGGTCCTCATACGGAAAGTCGAAGAGTGTGGCCAGCATGCGCGCCGTCAGCTCGATGGACACCCGATCCACCCAGTTGAACGTCTCGCCCACCGGCAGGTTGTCGAGGATGTCGACCACGCGCTCACGAATGAGCGGCTCGAGGTTTGCCAGGTTCGTTGGCGCAACCGCCGGTGATACCACCTTGCGCTGAGGACCATGCCGCGGCGGGTCCATGGAGATGAAATTTTCGATCATCATGCTCGGATCGATGTTCTCTGGCGGATCAGCAATGGCCACACCACCGGCCTCGGAAGAAAACACATCGTGGTTGGTGTCCACCGCCTTGATGAGCTCGTGGGAGCTCACGGACCAGAAGGCCCCCACGGGGCTGTCTGCCTGGAAGTGCACCGGTGCCTCGCGGCGCAGGCGTTCGAAGTACGGCCGCCAGGCGTCGCGCTGATAGAGGCTCGCCTGGCTGACATCGATCTCGTCGAGCGACAAGCTATCTACATCGACCGCTTCCGACATGCTGATTCCTCCGCTGGGTGATGCCGCATTCTAGCCGACAACAGCCATTGCCGGCGCGAGCGGGTACGCATTGTCAGAGAGGGTCGATACTGGCAGGCAAAGGGAAGCGAAGCGCTGGTTGTCAGGACTTGAGCACCCGCAGGACATCTTCCAGTTCGACGATCATCTGCTTGACGAGCAGCTTGAACTGGGTCTGGTCTTCTTTCGCTTCACTGCCTTCCAGAC
>JAUILW010000714.1 GCA_030432795.1 Gammaproteobacteria bacterium | reverse complement strand
AGATCGGGGCATCTGCCGTCGGCGCAGGCGCATATGGCGGCGGTCGCGAGGCGGTTGCGCGCTCGGAGGCAGCTCGGAACATCGCGGACCAGCTCGCACGGACCACGTCGCAGCTCCGCCAGCAGGGTTACATGGGCGCCCAGCAGCAGGCGCAGACGGCGTTCGAGCAGCAGCAACAGCGGCAGCTGTCCGGCGCTGGTTTGACCGGTCAGATGGGTCAGGGGCTCGGGGCCCTAGGTACTTCGTACGGTCAGCTCGGCATTCAGGGCGCCGGTCAAATGGGTCAGCTTGGTCTGGGCTTGGGCAACCTCGGCCAGCAGCAGGCGGCGTTCGGCCAGCAGGCGCAGCAAGGTCTGGGTGCGGACATCTCGATGCTGCAGAACCTCGGCCAGCAGCAGATGCAGTACAACCAAGCGCAGCTGGATGCGGCACGGATGAACGAGTACCAGCGTGTCATGGCTCCGTACCAGCAGACGGCGTTCCGCGCCGACATCCTGTCTGGTTCCCCGACGGGCGTGTCTGGGGCCATGACGCAGACGTCGCCGGGCCCGAGCCCGCTCAGCCAAATCGGCGGCCTTCTCATGGCCGGTATCGGCGCGAGTCGTGACCGCTAATGCAGGAGGAGCCCACCATGTCCGTGATGCAGCGCAAACTCTTCGCCAACAAAGAAGCTCGGACCAAGCTCCGGGACATGGGCGGGATCATGTCCTCGTTCCCCGAACTGTCTGGCGAAGTGCAGCGGTTTCAGGCGGGCGGTGGGGTTACCCCAGAGTTCATCCCACCGGTGCCTTCGGCTTATGATCAGCTGCGGTCGGAGTCGCCCGAGTTCAGGGAAGTAAACCCCAACGCCACTGCGTTTATGCAGGATGTACAGGGGCTGCTTCGCCAAGGTGAAATCGCCAAGGCGTTGAGCCGCGTTCAAGTCGGTTTGGCCACTGGTAGCTACGGTCCTGCTGGCAGCCTAGGGGGCCGGGTGCTCGGATATTTCTCTGACGACCCGGAGACCGCAGCCCAGCGTGCCGCTGGTCGTGAGGCCATGCAGTGGCTCAACGACCCCGCAAACGAGAGGATGCTGCTTGAGAACCCAGACCTTATCCTGCTGGCAGCGGAAGATCCGATTAGCTTCGTGGCACGTGCGGGCTCCGGGCAAATGTTCGCGGACCTTGCTCGAAAAGATGCGGAGGCCGTCGCCGAAGAACGAGCAGCCGCTGGGGTTACAAGCGCCAAAGACAGCTTTGGTGCTCGCCTCGCTCGTGGTGACCAAGAGCCCGGCATGACGACCGGCACCCCGATCTACAAACAGCGGATCGCGAGCCTTGTTCCCACGTCCGCAGAAACGCCTGATGAAACGGGCGACGAGGAGCAGGCCGCGCCGACAACCGAGCAACGGATCGCGAGCCTTATTCCCACGCCCACAGAAACGGGCGACGAAACGGGCGGCGATGGAACCGGCACTCGCGACCTCCGGGCCCGGGCCGAGGATCGCATCAAGCTGTTCCAAGACCTCTTCGGATCGGACGAGCCGACGGCGCGTGACCGGGCTATGCAGTTCGCCATGATCGGTCTGGCCATCGCCGCCGGTCAGAGCCCGAACGCGCTGACGAATATAGCTTCGGGGCTGTTGGCCGGGACGCAGGCAATGACGGCGCAGGAAGCAGAGCGTCGGAAAGAGCGCCGCGCCCTTCGGTCCTCGGCGGTCACCTCCGTGCTCGATGAGATGGAGGCGGAACGCGAGGCCAGAGCAGATCCGCTGTCAAAGTTCTATGGTGAAAGCACTAGTAACCTCGAAACCAAGCATTTCGGCAGCGTTCCGCAGTTTACCCCAACGCTGCCGGGTGTGATGGGAGGCCTTGAGCCGATTGTCGCGGGTGAGCAGAATCGAATCATCACGACATACAACACCCTGATGGACGAGAGCGACAGGCTTCTGGGCTTGAGCACTGAGGCGCAGTATCTTCTCGACACTGGGGATGTGGCAGGCT
>JAUILW010000077.1 GCA_030432795.1 Gammaproteobacteria bacterium | reverse complement strand
ACCGCTGCATCTCCCTGAGCTTGCCGTCATTGCGGGTGGCGAGCACGACGCGCACAGCTCAGGTGTCCTCGCGATGCATGCGTTGCTGATGCTCGATCACGCCGTTGCTGCCATCCGGCAGCCGGACGGTGAAGGTGAAGCGCAGCACATCGCGATCGGTATAGCGAAAGGTGGCGAGGTAGTAGATCGCTTCGCCTTCGCGCACTTCGCGAAAGGTGAGAGGTTGCGTTTGCTCGAGCAGGTTTCGGTAGTCCCCTGTGACTTCCGATACCACTGGCAGCCCGTCCCTTTCGATCAGGGAGATGTTTACCAGCGCTTGAGTTGGTGAGCGCACGATGCCGTACTGCGCAGCGATCTCCGGTTTAAGCATGGCCGTCGGAAGGATGATGTAGTGGGCGTCGTACACGCCGAAGGATTTTTTCTGCTCGGCGTTCGCCGTTGCTGCATAGATCAACAGCCACGCGGCTGCGAGTGTGAATCTCACGTAGGCCTCCCAAGTCGGTAAAACGCGATGGCGCCAAACAGGTTGGGTAATCGGTTGGCCAGCGCTCGGCTTCGGTAGTCTTCCCCCACTACGAAACGCTGGATGGTGCGGTACCCGCGGCTGCGACACAGCAGCTCAAAGTCGTCGAAAGTAAACAGATGGATGTTCGGCGTGTCGTACCAGCTATGCGGCAGGTGCGAGGCCACCGGCATGCGGCCGTGCAGGCCCAAGTGCACCCGGCAGCGCCAGTGGCCGAAGTTGGGGAACGTGACGATGCACTCCTTGCCGATACGCAGCATCTCGCTGAGCAGTGAATCAGGGTGGCGTACACTTTGCAGGGTCTCCGTCATCACCACCATGTCGAAGGCGTTGTCGGCGAAGTCGTGCAGACCATCATCGAGGTCGTGCTCGATGACGTTGACCCCCTTGCTGATGCAAGTAGTGATGTTGTCCGCATCCACATCCAGCCCGTAGCCGTACACCTGTTTGGTGCGTTGCAGATGCGCCAGGAGCTCGCCTTCGCCACAGCCGAGGTCCAGTACCCGGGCACCGTCGTTGATGAGCTCGCTGATGATCGCCAGATCAGCTCGCACCGCAATGCTCCTCGTGCAGCCGTGTCATGTAGGTGCCGAGTACATCGAGGTAACGAGGCAACGGCAGTAGGAACGAATCGTGGCCATGCTCGGAATCGATAATGGCTCCGGTTACCCTCTTATCTGCGCGAACCAGAGCGTGCACCAGTTCCTGTGAGCGCTGCACGGCAAAACGCCAGTCGGTGGTGAAGGAAACGACGAGGAACTCCGCGGTCACACGACGCAGCGCTTCACCGAGGTCGTCTCCGTAGTCCGCGGCCGGGTCGAAATAGTCCAAGGCCTTGGTCATGAGAATGTAGGTGTTGGCATCGAACCGGCGTGAGAACGATTGTCCCTGGTAGCGCAGGTAGCTCTCCACCTGAAACTCTACCCCTTGCCCCGAGGAGAGGTCTCCGGATTTGAGGTCGCGTCCAAAGCGCCGCCCCATGCCGTAGTCGGAGAGGTAAGTGACGTGGCCGATCATGCGCGCCAGCGCCAAACCGACATCCGGGTTGAGGCCCTGCTCCCGGTAGCGGCCATCGCGAAAGTGCGGATCGCTGGTGATGGCGTGGCGGGCGATCTCGTTGAAGGCGATGTTCTGGGCGGTGAGTTTGGCGGCGCTGGCGATCAGAACCGCACTGCGCACGCGCTCGGGGTAGTCGATGCTCCACTGTAGCGCCTGCATACCACCCAGGCTGCCGCCGATGACCGCCGCGAAGCGTTCGATACCCAGATGATCAGCGAGTAGTGCCTGGCTGTGCACCCAATCAGGCACGGTGACTGTGGGGAAGTCGGGGCCGTACGTGCCGCCGGCGGGATTAACCGAACAGGGTCCGGTACTCCCATGGCAGCCGCCGAGGTTGTTGAGCGCGACCACGTAGAATCGATTGGTATCGATCGCTTTGCCGGGGCCGATGCAGGCTTCCCACCAGCCGGGTTTGGCGTCATCTGCGCTGTGGCGCCCCGCAGCGTGGTGGTTGCCGGAAAGCGCATGGCAGATGAGTACGGCGTTGTTGCGCTGCGCGTTCAGCGCTCCGTAGGTCTCGTACACCAGGTCAAATCGTGGCAGCACCACGCCGGAGCGTAGTGCGAAAGGTGTTTCATGCGCGAACGTCTGCGGCGTGACGACACCAACGCTCGCCGAGTCCTGACGGAATCGACTCAAACAAGCGCCCCCACGAGGCGACCAAACAGGTCTTGCAGCACGAGCCCAGCTACGTGCAAGCCCACCAGAAGCAGCATTGGCGAGAAGTCCATGCCGCCCATGTCGGGCAGGATGCGTCGGATCGGTGCCATCAACGGCTCGGTAATCTCGTGCAGCAGTACGATGAGCGGGTGTGGATTGTTGTAGTTGACGAAGCCGAGCAATACCAGAAAGCTGAGAATGACCACTGCAAACACTGCGTACTTGAAGAAGGTCAGTAGCAGCAGGAGCGCCTGCAGCGCGCTGTAGCCGATGAGCAGGCCGATGCTGGTGGAGGCGAACAACACGTACAGCTTAATGAAAATGACGAGGGCCGCGGCAAAAAAAGAAGCGAAGTCGAGGTTCCGATAGCTCGGCATCACGTAGCGTAGCGGCTTGAGCACCGGGTCGCTGACTTTGACGATGCCTTGAGAGATCGGATTGTAGAAATTCACCCGGCAAGCCTGAATGACGAATCGGGCCAGAAAGAGAAATGTTGCCAGGTCGAACAGTAGTTCGATCAGGTAATTCGCTGCGCTGCTCATCGTCCGAACTCCTCTGCCAGCTCCGTCGACCGCTGGGCGGCACCGTGCAAGGCGCGCACTATAGCATCGGCTACACCGGCTTCATTCATGATGTCCAGTGCCCGCTCCGTCGTACCGCCGGGCGATGTGACGTTCTTGCGTAATTGAGCTGGCACTTCTTCAGATGATTGCGCAAGTTTCGCCGCGCCGTAGGCCGTCTGCAGGGTCAGGCTGGTTGCTGCGGCCTCGCTCAGGCCGAGCTCCACGCCGGCCCTGATCATGGCTTCCATGAGGTAGAAAAAGTATGCGGGACCGCTGCCGGATACGGCGGTAACGGAATCGAGCAGGTGCTCCTGCTCCACCCACACGACCTCGCCTGCCGCCGCCAGTAGTGTTTGTGCAACATCCCGGTGCGAAGGTAGGGCATGTGTGTTGGCATAGAGACCTGCCATACCGGCGCCTACTAGCGCCGGCGTGTTTGGCATGCAGCGTACGATGGGCTGTGAGGGGCCGGTGACCGCCTGCAGGGTGTCCATGGAAATGCCCGCGGCGATAGACACCACGAGCTGGGTGGCATCGAGGCGCAGCGCGCTGACGGTATCGGCCAGTACCTGGGGCTTTACCGCCAGCACGATGACATCTGAATCGGTGATTGCGGACTGGTTGTCGAGGCTGGTGCGCACGCCCGCCGTTGCCAGCGGTGCGAGTTGGGATTCGCTGATGTCCGCGGCGCATAGATCTGCGGCGTTGGTACCGGCCTCCATCAGTCCGTGAATGAGCGCTTTTGCCATGTTGCCAGCGCCGATGAATGCGACTTTTTTGTGCATCTTTATCCTGTCTGTCTGGGTCCAAAAATTGCCGTGCCGATGCGCACGTGCGTGGCGCCGCAGGCGATCGCGGTTTCGAAGTCGTTCGACATGCCCATGGACAGGGCATTCCAATGGCTGCCGCGATGCGCCGCCAAGCGCGCAAACTGCGCCTGCAGGGCTTGAAAACCGGTTGTGGGGTCTGTGTCGGCTGCCAGTATGGTCATCAGGCCGCGCAGCGCCAGATTGGGCAGGGCCTCTATTCCTTGCACGAGCACGTCCAACTCTGCGTCGCTGGTGACACCGCCCTTGTCCGCATCGGCGTCCACGTTCACCTGGACCAACACATTGAGCGGTAAGCTGCTGGATTGCCTGTGGGCGTTGAGGCGCGTGGCGATCTTCAGCCTGTCGACCGTGTGTACCCAGTCGAAGTGCGCGGCGATGTCGCGGGTCTTGTTGGCCTGAACTCGACCGATGAAGTGCCACTGGGCGCGGATGTCTTGTAGGGAACGGATCTTCGGTAAAGCATCTTGCAGATAGTTTTCGCCGAAGTGCTCCATTCCGGCGCCGTGTGCGGCGCGCACCTCGTCGGCTGAGCGGGTTTTCGATACGGCGACAACATGGACGCTGTCCGTGTCGCGGCTGGCCTGCTGGCAAGCGGTGCGAACACGTTCCATGACGGCATGGGTACGCTGGGCGATGGGAGTTGCAGGGCTCGACATGGCGCGTGTGTCGCGGGTCTCATTCCTACCGGGCCAGCCGGGCGTGTCGTGGTGATCGGTGACCCAAGATAATACACTAGCGGCCGAGTGCGCGTGGTGCGCACAGAAGCTGAATCAGGTCCCTTCGACAAGGATAGCCATGGATATCACCGAGCTGCTCGCCTTCAGCGCCAAGCAGGGCGCGTCAGACCTGCACCTCTCCGCCGGGCTTCCACCGATGATTCGAGTGGATGGCGATGTTCGCCGCATCAACCTGCCGCCGCTCGAGCACCGTGAGGTGCACGCCCTGATCTACGAGATCATGAATGACAAGCAGCGCAAGGATTTCGAAGAATTTCTGGAGACGGACTTCTCCTTCGAAGTGCCGGGTGTCGCTCGCTTCCGCGTCAATGCGTTCAACCAGAATCGTGGCGCGGGTGCGGTGTTTCGGACTATTCCCTCCAAGGTACTCACCATGGAGGATCTGGGCATGGGCCAGGTGTTCAAAGATATCTCCATGGTCCCCCGCGGTCTGGTGCTGGTGACCGGCCCCACCGGTTCAGGTAAGAGCACAACGCTTGCGGCGATGATGGACTTCGTCAACGACAACCGCTACGACCACATCCTCACCATCGAAGACCCCATTGAATTCGTGCACGAGAGCAAAAAGTGTCTGGTGAACCAGCGCGAAGTGCACCGCGACACGCATGGCTTCAATGAGGCGTTACGATCTGCCCTGCGGGAAGATCCTGACATCATTCTCGTGGGTGAGCTCCGGGACCTGGAGACCATCCGCCTGGCGCTCACGGCGGCGGAAACCGGACACCTGGTGTTCGGCACGCTGCACACCACCTCGGCGGCGAAGACGATCGACCGCGTAATCGACGTATTTCCGGCGGAAGAAAAAGAGATGGTGCGCTCGCAGCTCTCGGAGTCTCTGCAGGCGGTTATCTCGCAAACGCTGCTCAAGCGAGCCGGCGGTGGACGGGTTGCCGCGCACGAGATCATGATCGGTGTGCCGGCGATTCGAAACCTGATTCGCGAGGGCAAGATCGCGCAGATGTACTCGGCCATTCAGACCGGCCATTCGCACGGCATGCAAACCCTCGACCAATGCCTCGAGGAGTTGGTGGCCAAACGCATCATCGCCCGCGAGATCGCGCGGGAGAAAGCCAAAGTACCGGAGAATTTCTGATGGAATTCGACAAGCTCCTGAAGCTGGTGGTGGAGAAAGGTGCGTCGGACATGTTCGTCACCGCCGGCAAGCCGCCCATGATCAAGATCAACGGAGCGCTGCATCCTGCCGGCCGCACGGCATTGTCGCCGGAGCAAGCGCGAGACCTCGTATTCGGGGTCATGAACAAAGATCAGCAGAACGAGTTTCTGAAGAGCCACGAGTGTAATTTCGCCATCAACACCCGCGGTCTCGGCCGTTTCCGGGTGAGCGCGTTTTACCAGCGCAACCTTGTCGGCATGGTGCTGCGGCGTATCGAAGTGAATATTCCGAGCGTCGAGCAGCTTGGGCTGCCGGCAGTCATCGAAGACCTGGCCATGACCAAGCGAGGCCTGATCATCTTTGTTGGCGCCACGGGTACCGGAAAGTCGACCTCGCTCGCCTCCATGATCGGCCATCGTAACGAGCATTCGCACGGCCACATCGTCAGCATCGAAGACCCCATCGAGTTTATCCACCAGCACAAAGGCTGCGTAATTACCCAGCGGGAAGTAGGCGTGGACACCGAGTCGTTCGAGGTGGCGCTGAAAAATGTCCTGCGCCAGGCCCCGGATGTGATCATGATCGGAGAGGTGCGCAGCCGCGAGACGATGGAGTTCGCGCTGACCTTCGCTGAGACTGGCCACCTGTGTCTTTGCACGCTGCACGCCAACAACGCCAACCAGGCGCTAGACCGTATCATCCACTTCTTCCCGAGCGACAGGCACTCCCAGGTATGGATGGATCTTTCGCTGAACCTTCGCGCGATGGTAGCCCAGCAGTTGCTGCCGACCGTTGATGGGCAGGGACGCCGAGCGGCGATCGAAGTGCTCATCAACACGCCGCTGGTGGCCGACCACATTCGCAAGGGCGAAGTGCACCTGCTCAAAGAGTTGATGTCGAAGTCCACCGAGCAGGGTATGCAGACGTTCGACCAGGCGTTGTATCGTCTCTACAGCGATGGCGAGATCACGTACGAGTCAGCACTGGCTCATGCGGATTCGCCGAACGATCTGCGCCTGATGATCAAGCTTGGCGCGGACGCCAACCCCAACCCGATGGCGTCGCTCGACGGCCTGCAGCTCGAAGCGAGCGGCGACTCGGACGCGTTCAGCTACCGCAGGTAGGTTTCGGCGATCAGAGCCGCCGCCACGTTGTGCGCGGTGGTGTAGTCGCCCTGTGTCTGCTCCAGCGCCTCGTGGGTGGTCAGCCGCTCATCCACCAGTGTTACGGGTAAGTCGAAGCGCCGCTCGAGCTCCAGCGCGAACTCTCGAGCCTCGGCGCAGATCGCGCCGTCGCTGCCGTCCATGTTGAGCGGCAGTCCCACAAGCAAGCGTACCGGTTTCCATGCGTCGATCAGCATCCGCACCTGTGACCACTTCGGTGAGCCGTTGCGTGCTTCCAGCGTTTTAAGGGGGCTGGCGCTGCGCGTGATGGTCTGACCCACCGCCGTGCCGATGTGGCGCAGGCCGAAATCGAAGGCGAGCACATAGCCTGATTCTGCAGGTGCTTCAGGCATTGCCGGTATTGCGGGCCATGAGCCGCATATCGATGCCGATGGAGGCGGCGGCCTGTTTGAGGCGTGCTTCCAGTGGAGTCTCGAACAGAACGGTGCGCGAAGCTTGCACGGTCAGCCAGGCATCGTCCTCGATTTCCCCATCGAGCTGGCCCGGCCCCCAGCCGGCGTAACCCAGGGCGATGATGGCATGGTGCGGTGCTTCGGGTGTGACCAGGGCGCGCAGCGCATCCGCCGAGCTCGACAGGACAATGCCATCCGCCACCGATCGTGAGCTTTCGAACATCTGTTCGCCAGAGTGCAGCACGAAGCCCTGCTCCGGGCTTACTGGACCACCCTCCACAACCAGTGTGCGCGCACCCAGCGGCGGTGCAGGCAGACTCAGCTCTTTGGCGAGCTCCGACAGATCAAGCCGTCCGGGACGGTTGATGATCAGCCCCATGGCACCTTCTTCGTTGTGCTCACAAAGGTAGATCAGCGCACCGCCAAAATAGCTTCCGGCCAGGGATGGCATGGCCAGCAGAAAGTGATGTTGGAGAGACTCGGGCTGTGCGGTTCCGGCCAATCGATTAACGTCCCACCGCGGCGCCGCTCCGGGAAAACACCCAGGTTCGGATAATCTCGAGCTGGTCGTACTTCTTTCGCATCTCCACCGGAAAGGGCTGGTAGGGCGCTGCCATACGAACGATGCGTAGCGCTGCTTCGTCCAGGGATTGCTGGCCGGAAGCCTCGAGAATGCTGACCCGTGCCAGAGAACCGTCTGCGTCGAGGACGACGAGAAGGCGCAAGCGGCCGAACACGCCGCCAGCCGGGAAATTGGCGTTGCCCACGCGCTCGACTTTCTCCCGCCACATATTCAGGTATGCCGCTTCGGCTGCACTTTTGGCGGAAACGCTGGTTAACCGCTTCACTCTGGGTTCGCGTGCGTAGGCCTGTTGTTCCTGGGCGATGCGCGCTTCGAGGCTGGCGATTTCCTGCAGGAGTTCCTGATAGGTTGTGTTGGAGTTCAGCAGGCGGTCTTCCGGCAGCGGTAGTTCCTCCTGCGCGGCGGTCTGTTCGGTGGACTGGGCAGTGGTAGCGAGCAGCTCGCGATTGTCTTGGCTGAGCTGATCGACGGAAAGCTGCTCCTGCTTCAGAACCTCGTTCACTTCGTTTGCATGAAACGGTGTGCGCTCCCGGGTGGTGGGTTCCTTAAGCTCGGCGTTGTCGCCGCTACCGAGCTGATTGGTTTGCGCAACGAAATCTGCCTGCTCGGGCTTTTGCTCGTCCCGCGTAAGCGCGAGGGTCACCTCGATCGTCGGGCTCGCTTCGTAGTTCAGATCCGATGAAAAACCCACCCCGAGAATGATCGCCAGGTGCAGGCTGGCGGCCAGGAACAGAGTGAATCCGAGCCGGTCGCGAGGTTGTATGGAAACTGCGCTCATGGCGTATCAGGCGCCCTCCAGCTTTGCCGTCAACGATTCGATCAGGCTACCGGCGATATCCAGCGAAAACTGTGCGTCCAATTCACGTATGCAGGTGGGACAGGTGACATTTACTTCGGTGAGGTAGTCGCCGATTACATCTAGCCCCACGAAGGAGAGCCCTCGTTTCACCAGCTCAGGGCCGATGGTGAGTGCAATCTGCCGATCCCGTTCGCTTAGGGGCTGTCCGACACCGGTGCCGCCAGCCGCCAGATTGCCGCGTGCCTCGCCGGTTTTAGGGATGCGGGCGAGCGCGTAGTCCACCGGTTGGCCGTCGATCACCAGGATACGTTTGTCGCCTTGGGCGATCTCGGGCAGGTACACCTGGCCCATGATCTGCTCTCGGCCGCCGCTGGTGAGCGTTTCGATGATCACGCCGAGGTTCGGGTCGCCTTCCATGACACGAAACACGTTCATCCCGCCCATGCCGTCCAGTTTCTTGAGAACGACGTTGCCGTGCTCTGCCTGAAACGCCCGCAGCACATCCTCCCGGCGGCTCACCACCAGCGGCGGGCAGCACTCCGGGAAACTGGTTGCAAAGAACTTCTCGTTGCAGTCGCGCAGGGAGTCCGGTCGGTTCACCACCATCGCACCGTCTTCCGCTGCGCGCTCAAGCAGATAGGTGGAGTAGATGTACTCCATGTCGAACGGCGGGTCCTTGCGCATCATGATGAGATCGAATTGCCGCAGTGGTCGCCACTTCGGCTCGCCCGCCTCGAACCAGTTATTGCCTGCAATTGCTGGGTCGAGGCTTTCGGCAAAGTCCGCGCGCAGGCGCAGGGGGCGGCTGCAACCTTGCACCACACCGTCAATGAGTGCGAGGTCCTCTTGTAACAGGTAGTGCACGGCGTGGCCGCGCAGTTGGGCGGCGCGGATCATCGCGAGCGTGGAGTCCTTCTTCAGCGACAGTGACTGCAGTGGATCCATCACGAAGGCGATTTCGAGTGTGCTCATCGTCTACTCCTGTAAGGAACACGCAGTTTACGAGATGGGTACTGTCCGGCAACCGAAATGCGAACTGCTTCTCGCCCGTGAGGTGGGCCGGTGGTTGGCCTCAAGGGGCCATGTTACAAATCGTTTGCATCGAGCCGGCCCCGATTGAGCGGCGCCGCGCCGGCACTTCAGCCGCAGGAATTCTAGAGAAGGAAGCGCGAATGGAAGAGGAACTTCAAGGTGTGCGCGTGTTGGTGATCGACGATTCGAAGACCATCCGCCGCAGTGCCGAAAATCTGCTCGCCAAGGAAGGTTGCGACGTTATCACGGCGACCGACGGATATGACGCGCTCGCCAAAATCGCCGACGAAAAACCTTCGATCATCTTCATGGACATCATGATGCCGCGCCTTGATGGGTATCAGACCTGCGCGCTCATCAAGAACAACAGCACCTTCAAGACAACCCCTGTGGTCATGCTGTCCTCCAAGGACGGGCTGTTCGACCGGGCCAAAGGCCGGATTGTCGGTTCGGATCAGTACATTACCAAACCGTTCAGTCGGGACGAGTTGGTAGGCACCATCCGCTCGCTCGTGCAGTAGGGAGGAGAGCTCGTATGGCGCGCATACTCGTCGTGGAAGATTCACCGCTGGAGGCGCATCAACTCGTCAACCTGTTGGCCCAGCAAGGGCATCAGGTGCTCACTGCCGCCACGGGCCGTGAGGGCCTCGAGGTGGCGGAAACCGAGCAGCCCGATGTCATCCTCATGGACGTCGTGCTGCCGGGCATCAATGGATTTCAGGCAACCCGCCAGATTACTCGCGGGCCGCTCACCAAACACATTCCTGTGATCATCGTGTCCTCCAAGCGACAGCCCGCAGACATCGTCTGGGGCGAGCGGCAGGGCGCGTCGTGCTACATCACGAAACCGGTTGCCGAAAAAGAGCTCATTGCCAGAGTCAATGAAGTGCTCAGCGCGCGGGCGGCGGCAGTATGAACTCCGCGGCTCTGCGCCTGCTGCAGAACATTCAGGACATTACCGAACTGAATGCTGCCCCCATGCCCAGCAAGGAGAGCGCTGAGCCGGCGTGGCAGGGTATCGGCTTTCAGCTTGGCGGCGTGCGTCTGGTATCCCCCATGGGAGAGGTGGGCGAACTTCGGCATCTCAACTCGCAATCGACGCGCCTGGCGGCACTGCCTGGCGTCAAACCGTGGGTGCTCGGCAT
>JAUILW010000076.1 GCA_030432795.1 Gammaproteobacteria bacterium | reverse complement strand
AAGTGTGCGTTTTTCGGCAATGTACCTCAGCGCCGAAAGAACGCAAGCCGCGCCGCGGCTTTTACTGCTCCGCGGCGTCTTTGGCGAACTGCGCGTAGGCGGCTGCGGTGCCCTGCGCCATCTTGTCACCATCGAACGGAATCGACATCTCAGGCGTGAATTCCAGCACCACGCGCTCCGGCGTATCGAGAAACTTCACGAACAGTTCCGGGTTCAAACCCCTGGTGAACTCGTTGCCATCGTCCGGCCTGCCGGCCATGCCGCGCGCCAGCAGGTTGTACATCCACAGCTTGGTCTTCTCGTCGTCGTGGATGACGGTGTGGCCCTTATAAGTGACGGTTTTACCGCCGCCCATAGGCGTGCCTTTGCTGGTGATCACCACCGACGAGCGGCCGTCGCGGGCGATGGCCTTGATGCGCACGCGTTCGCGGGTTGCCGTCATCCAGATCTTGCCATCCACTGGCACGTAAGCGGTGATTACGCCCAGCGGATGGCCGGCCTTGTTGGCCCAGCAGAACACGCACTCGCCCGCGGTACGCACCAGCTCGGCTTCGCGTTCCGGATCCAGCCGGTACTGTTTCACGTCATCGTAGTTGGTGGCTTGATCGCTCATGTGGGTTATCCGTGCAGGTTGCGTTTGTAAAGGTCGAACACAGTTTGCCACACCCGTTCGGCGGCTGCTTCGTTGTAGCCGGGACGTTCCGGGAAGCAGAAACCGTGTTCTGTTTTGGCGTGTGTTTCCAGGATGTGGCGGATGCCGTGTGCGTTGAGGGTTTCGTCCAGCGTTGGTACGACAAAGTCCTCCACGTACGGATCGTGCGAAGCAAAGCCCAGGTACAGCTCACCCTGCGCCTGCGTGACGAGCTTGTGGGGAGAATCCTCGGCCTCGGTGACGATGCGGGTGCCGTAGAGCGACGCACTGGCCTGAATGCGTTGCGGGAATGCGCCCGCGGCGGCCACCACGAACTGGCCGCTCATGCAGTAACCGATGACACCGGTGCGCTCGGTGGCGAGCGGTGAAGCGCTCAGCCAGTCGAGCATGCTCTGCGTATCGCGCATGATCATCGCCACGGTCAGCGCACCGCCCACCGCAAACATGCGCTTGAGCTCCGCTTCGCCTTTGCGTAAATCGAAGCGCACGCGGCCCTCGCGGTAGTAGAGGTCGGGCAGCAGGCAAACATAGCCTTCACCGGCAATGCGTTCGGCAAAGCGCTCCAACTCCGGACGGATACCCGGCACGTCCATGTACAGAATGACGGCGGGCCAGGTGCCGGTCTGCGCCGGTGCGGCGAGATAGCATTCCATCGTCCCGTCTGCAGTTGGTACATTGACGTGGGTGGTGTGCATGTTCGTCTCCTTCAGGCGAAGCGGGCGGCAAGCCTCTCTAATTGGCGAATACGCTCGTCTGGAGCGGCGACCTGCTCGGTGCCGATCATGGGCACCAGCCGGTCCACACCCAGCTCGGCGAACCGCTCGCAGCTTTTCTCATCATCCGCCATGGGCATCATGACGATCTCGATGTCTTTGCGGCTGCGGCCGGCTTCGGCCAGCTTCGCATCCAGCCGCGCCAGCATCGGTGCGGTCATCTCCGGGTTCAAACCGAAGCCCAGCCAGCCATTGCCGTACTTCGCCGTACGGCGGAGGGCTGCATCGCTGTAACCGCCGATGATGAATGGAACATGCGGCTGCTGGCTGGGTTGCGGATGCATCTTTGCGCCGCGCACCTGGAAGTGGGCACCGTCGAAGTGCACCACCGGCTCGCTCCAGAGCCGAGTCATCAGCTCCAGCGCCTCGTCGGTGCGGGCGCCGCGGTCGTTCCAGGTGTAACCGCTGGCCTCGACTTCCTCTTTGCACCAGCCCACACCGACGCCGAGATCGATGCGCCCACCGGTCAGCCAGTCGAGCGTGGCGAACTCCTTGGCGGTGTAGATAGGGTTGCGCTGGGAGATGAGCGAGATGCTGGTGCCGAAGCGCAGCGTCTTCGTTGCGGAAGCCATCCAGGCGATCACCGTACCCTGATCGGGTATGCCGAAGCCGTCGGGAATCGGCAGCTTGCCATCCGGCGAGCCGGGGTAGCCGAATTCCATCTCATCGAACAGCATCACGTGCTCGCCGAGCCACAGCGAGTCGAGGCCGGCTTCGTCCATGGCGCGGGCGACGCCGAGCATGGCCTCGCCCGTTGCCAACGGTGTCATGAACGAAGCAACGGCGCCGATCTTCACGCGAGCGGCGCCCAGTTGCCGTGAAAGCCGAACGGCACGCGGTGCTCGAGATAGGCCTTGGCCAGCGGCCCGGCAGAGACGTTTTGCGCATCCAGTATCACCAGGTGCGTGCCATCGCGGTTGGCGTCGTAGATATTGGCGAGCAGAAAGCCCTCACCTTCGGCGCTGCTGTCGCTTTTCGGCACGAAGATCGGCTCGTTGGTGGCGCAACCTTCGCCCACCGGGTACAGCTCCAGGTTGCCCGTGTGGTGATCGAATCTGCCGATGCTGTCGAAGCCGCCCACCTTCCATTCCGGGTTGGTATCACAGGCCATGTAACCGTAGCGGTAGTCCAGCCCCGTGCGACGTTCGTCCAGGCGCGGGAACTCGCAGGAGATGTCGTGCAGTCGTTCGCTCTTGTAGGTGGACGTGTTGCCCGCCATGTCGAATGTCCAGCGTGTGAGGCGCGGAATGGCCTTGGCCGGATCGCCCGGCTTGCCGTCCGGTGTGGGGAACAGCGGAGCCTCTTCGAACTCGCACACCTCGGCGGTGACGATGTTGCCGTTGGTGTGTGCGTTCATGGGGTGGAACATGAAGGACGGATCGCCCTCAAACCAGCGCAGATCCGCCACCGTGCCGTTGCGCGGCATGATGCCGATGTACACGCCCTTGTCAGGCTCCCAGGCGTAGGGCGGCGCGCCGCTCATGGCGCGTTCCATGGAGCCGGTAAGCGGCATGATGGGGAACAGCACGTGCTCTTTCGTCACCATGAAGTCGTGCACCATGGACGCATACGGTGCATCAAACGTTTCCGAGCGTGTCAGGTTGCCGTTGCGGTCCACCACGTGGAACGACACCTTCTCGGAGATTAGACCGTCTGCGTTGTAGCCGAAGAACAGCATCTCGCCGGTTTCCGGATCGATCTTGGGGTGCGCCGTCATCGGCCCCTTGAGCTGACCGCCCCAGGTGTGCGGACCGATGGAGTCCAGGGTGCGTAGATCCAGCTCGAAGGGCGCGTGTGCTTCCTCCAGCGCCAGCAGGCGGTTGCCGTGCCACAACACGTTGGTGTTGGCGAGCCCGTCGGTGTGCATGCCGGCAACGCTCGGGTCGTTGTCCATGGGGTTCATGGCGCTGAACAGCGCCCGGTGTGCTTCCCGCTCTTTGTTGAACTTCACGGTGCGCACATAGCGGTTGCGGTAACGCACGCGTCCGTCCTGGATGTAGAAGCCGTGCACCATGCCGTCGCCGGCAAAGAGATGATAGTCGCCGCGTGGAGCAAACTGCGGGTTGGGACCGTTGCGCAGAAACACGCCGTTGAGCTCGCGGGGCACTTCACCCTCTATGATCAGGTCGTCCACGTCGCACTCGGCACGTTGCGGCGCGAAGCCGCCGGTGAGGTTCGGGTGGTTGGGGTAGGGTTGGGCCATGTCAGGATCCTCCGGTGTGTCGTTCGTTGTCGTTTTCAGTTTCTGAGTCAATGTGGTTCTGAGCGGCGCGCACGAGTTGCTCGATGCGGCCGCTGGTTTGCCCGCGGGCCACGCCCAGGAGGACCAGCCCCATGGTGTAGCGCATGCCATCGAGCAGCCGTTCGTCGGAGATGTATCCGGCGCTCCATTGGATGGCGGTGCCGATGCAGGTGGATGTGAGCTGTACGGCCAGCGCATGGGTCTGTACCCAGGCGGCCAGCTGGCGGCCACGCTGCATCTCGTCGAGCTGCACAACGATCTGCTCGATGAGCGCAGCGGCAACGTTGACTTTGACGGCCTCGGTGGAGGGCATGGACGAGAACGCTTCCAGCAGCCGTCGGTGGTACTCGGGTGCCGCCAGCAGCTGCTCTGCGCACTGGTCGATCAGAGCGAGCAGGCGATCTGAGCCGGGGGTCAGCTTGTCGATGCCACCGTGGCCGAGATGGAAGTAGGCCTCAATGGCAGTGGCCAGCAGCTGATCCTTACCGCCGAACTGGTTGTACAGCGTAGGCACGCTCACTCGGCACCGTTGTGCCAGGTCGCGCACCGTGACGGCTTCGTAGCCACGCTCGCTGATCATCTGCCGGGCGGTCTCGAGGATGAACGCCCGCCGTGCTGCGCGCTGCTCGCTGATGAGATCCACGGTTGCTCTCGCTGTCCGCCTTTAACACGTTAAAGGAACTATAACGTGTTAAAAAGAGGGTCCGCAACTGTGCCAGTTCGCGGCGGTTGCGAAGAGATTGGGGGCTGGATTAGTGAGAACGGATCACGCATGCACCGACGGAACGGATCCGCCCCGTCGGTGGCGTTGAGAAAGGAAACGCGCTGCTGGTGTCAGGCAGCGTCGCGGCGCCGGTTGCGGCGATGCTTACGACCCTTACGGGGTTCCCACCACGGGTCCAGCTCCTGCTCGAGGCGCCGTTTCTCGTGGTAGGCCTCGATATCACGCCGGCGGCTGCCACGACCGGAGTAGCCATCTTCCCAGTCGTCAACATCGGTGCCGTAGAAGGGGGAATCTTCGTAGGTGTCTTCTGCGAAATCTTCGAATTCCGCGCCGTCGTCCTGCCGCTTCTGCGGCTTGCGGGGCTTGGTTCGAACCCTCCCCCCAGGTAATTTGAAGGAAGCATCCAAACGATTCATCGCTTGCGTCTCACTCTGCACTGCGCCATTGCAGCAACTCGGATTATGCGCCAGCGCGAAGGGCTGTCAATGGCATTTTGGCTGCGCTTTTTGCGTGCCGATTCGCAGTTTTCGCCGTGTGTTCAGTCGTCTGAGAACGACTTCAGGACGGAGAACGGGCAGAGGATCAGCGGGTCCGGCTCACCGACCGCCTGAGGGTCTTTCTGGGCGTATTCGAACTGCGTGAGCAGGTAGCGCATGCTGGCAAGACGCGCCCGCAAGACGTCCTCGGACTTGACGATGACCCATGGTGCGAAGTCTGTGTCCGTCTCGGCGAAGGTGAGTTCCTTGGCCTCTGTGTAGGCGTCCCACCGGGCTTGCGCTTCCTGGTCTATCGGGGAGAGCTTCCAGGTCTTCAGCGGGTTGGTGGCGCGCTCTTCGAAACGGTGCTGCTGCTCTTCGCGGCTCACCGACAGGTAGAACTTGATGATCCGCAGGCCGCTGCGTACGAGCATGGATTCAAACAACGGCGCCTGGTAGACGAACTCGTCGTACTCCGCGTTTGAGCAGAACCCCATCACGCGCTCCACACCGGCGCGGTTGTACCAGGAGCGGTCGAAGAACACGATCTCACCGGCCGTGGGCAGGTGGTCGATATAGCGTTGGAAGTACCACTGCCCCTGTTCCTGCTCGGAGGGCTTACTGAGCGCCACCACGCGGGCGACCCGCGGGTTCAGATGCTCCATGAAGCGCTTGATGGTGCCGCCTTTACCGGCCGCGTCGCGCCCTTCGAAGAGCACCACGATGCGCTCGCCTGTATCTTTCACCCAGTTCTGCAGCTTCACGAGTTCGATCTGCAGGGTGTGCTTGTCGTGAAAGTACTGGCGCACGTCCAGACGGTGCTCGTAAGGGTAGAGATTGTTCTGAAAGTAGTGGCGCCGCAGGCGCGGCGTGATGCGAACGTCAGGGTCTACGGGCTCGCTGCCGGCGATGGCGCGGGAGTCCGCCTCCACCTCCAGCGAGTTGACGATGTAGTCGGCCCAGTCCAGCTCTTTCAATCCTGCGCAAGCTCCTCGATGTCGGCAAAGTGTGCGAGCGCTTCCGGATTGGCCAGGGCGCTGGTGTTCTTCACGGCGCGTCCGTGCACCACATCGCGCACGGCCAGCTCCGCAATCTTGCCGCTCATGGTGCGGGGAATGTCTGGTACGCGGATGATCCTTGCCGGCACGTGCCGTGGCGACGCCTGCGTGCGTATGCGCTGGCGAATGGCGTCCACCAGCGGTGGCGTGAGCTCGGCTCCCTCGCGCAGCACGACGAACAGCACCACACGCACGTCGTCCTTCCAGTCCTGGCCGATGCACACGGCTTCCAGCACCTCATCGAACGTCTCCACCTGCCGGTAGATCTCCGCGGTGCCGATGCGCACGCCGCCCGGGTTGAGCACCGCGTCGCTGCGACCGTGGATGATGAAGCCATCGTGCACCGTGCGCTCGGCAAAGTCGCCGTGCGCCCACACGTTGTCGAAGCGTTCGAAGTACGCTGCTTTGTAGCGTGTGTCTCCCTTGTCGTTCCAGAAGCCGATAGGGGCCGAGGGAAACGGACGCGCGCACACGAGTTCGCCGCGCTCGCCTGTGACGGGATTGCCTTCCTCATTCCAGACCTGGGTATCCATGCCGAGCCCGGCAGACTGCAGCTCGCCGGCGTGCACCGGCAGCATCGGGTTGCCGAGGATGAAGCAGGAGATGATATCGGTGCCGCCGGTCATGGAGACGAGATGCACATCGCGCTTGATGTCGCGGTACACGAAGCGGAAGCCCTCGTGCGGCAGCGTGGAACCAGTGCTGATCAGCATGCGCACGCAAGATAGATCGTGGCTGTGCATGGGTTTGACGCCGGCGTTTTCCACACCTTGCAGGTACTTGGCGCTGATGCCGAACACGGTAACGCCCTCGCGTTCTGCCATGTCCCACAGCGTGGTGGGTGCCGGGTGAAACGGCGAGCCGTCGTAGAGCACGATGGTGCAACCGGTGGCCAGCGCCGAGACCAGCCAGTTCCACATCATCCACCCGGCGGTGGTGAAGAAGAACAGGGTGTCCTGCTCGCTCAGGTCCGTATGCAGGCGGTGTTCTTTGGCGTGCTGCAGCAGCGTGCCGCCCACGCCGTGCACGATGCACTTGGGCTTTCCGGTGGTGCCGGAGGAGTACATGATGTACAGCGGATGGTTGAACTGCACGCGGGTGAACTCAAGGGCCGGTATGTCGCCAGCCACCAGGTGCTCCCAGCGCTCACCCTGTGGTGGTTCGCCGCCAATCACGTCGACCCAGACAACACGTTGCACGGACGGCACGGAGGCCGCCACCTCCATTACTTTGTTGCGGATATCGATGGTCTTGCCGTTGTAGTAGTAGCCGTCGCAGGCAATCAGCACCTTCGGTTCGATCTGGCCGAAGCGATCCAGGGCGCCATTAGCGCCGAAATCCGGCGAGCAGGAGGAAAAAACGGCACCGAGGCTGGCGGTGGCGAGCATGGCCACGGCGGTTTCAGGAACGTTGGGCATCCACGCGGCGACACGGTCGCCCGGCCCCACACCCTGGGCGCGCAGCCATGCGGCGAGCCGTGCGGTGTCGTCATACAGCGCGCGATAGGAAACCTCCCTGCGGGCGCCGTTCTCCAACAGACTGATGAACGCCGTCTTGCCGTCGCGCCTGGCGAGAAGATTCTCCGCGAAATTCAGCCGCGCCTCGGGAAACCAGCGTACGCCGAAGAACGCGTCCGGGTCTTCCACGTCGATGGCGCCCGGATCACCGATGATCTCGCAGAAGTCCCAGACCTGACGCCAGAAGGCGCCGCGCTCGCGCACCGACCAGGCGTGCAGGGCGCGGTAGTCGGGCAGCGTATTTCCGCTCGTCTGCTCAACATGCCGGCGAAACCGGTCTAGCGCAGATGCGCCGACCGCTTCCGGCGTCGGCGCCCAGAGCTGCTCGTTCACAGGGGGATGTGCCGGAAACAGTTGCGCAACTCGCTCACGAACGTTTCGGGCTGCTCGAATGCGGCGAAGTGGCCGCCCTTGTCGAGTTCGTTCCAGTGCACGATATTGTTGTAGCGGGCCTGTGCCCAGCGGCGCGAGGTGAGGAATACTTCCTTCGGAAAGATGGAGCCGCCCATCGGGGTGGTAATGGCATCGCCTTGCGTCGCGCCGCCGAAGCTCTCCCAGTACAGGCGCGCGGAT
Organism: Gammaproteobacteria bacterium; assembly: GCA_030432795.1. Lineage (GTDB taxonomy): Bacteria > Pseudomonadota > Gammaproteobacteria > Pseudomonadales > Azotimanducaceae > SYFY01. The sequence continues at coordinate 1,014 of JAUILW010000076.1, read as the reverse complement.
GACGCGCCGGCGGCGTTCAGCCAGTAGACCATGACATTGTCGAGCATCTCATCGCGGCTCAGCGCATTTTCCGGATGGCCATCGCAGTCTGTCCACGACCAGAATTTTTCCAGGATCCACGCCATCTGCCCTACGGGTGAGTCCACAAGGCCGTAGCCCAGGGTCTGTGGCCGGGTACTCTGCTGTTTGGAATAACCGGAGTCCCAATCCTGGTAATGCTGCCAGCCGGCGATGGCCGCCTGCTCGAGCGCCGTGAGGTTGTCCATCAGCTCTGGCACCGGTGGCGCCACCACCATGTTCAGGTGAATGCCTTTGCAGTCGGCGTCTTGTGCGGCGATGGCGGAGGTGACGATGGCCCCCCAGTCGCCACCCTGCGCGAGGAACTTGTCGTAGCCCAGGCGACGCATGAGGTTGCCCCACTCACGACCCATCTTTTCAACGCCCCAACCCGGCTGGGTTGGCTTGCCGGACCAGCCATAGCCCACCAGCGACGGGATCACCAGATGGAACGCATCCGCCGCATCGCCGCCGTGCGCCTGGGGCTCCGTGAGCGGGCCGATGACCTTGAGAAATTCCACCACTGAACCAGGCCAGCCGTGAGTGAGCACCAGCGGCTTTGCATCGGGGTTGCTCGAACGCACGTGGATGAAGTGCACGTCCACGCCGTCGAGCTCCGTGGTGAAGTGCTCATAGGCCCCGAGCCTTTCGGCCAGGCGGTTCATGTCGTAGCTGGACTGCCAGTACTGCGCCACCTCCTGCACGTAGGCCAGCGGGATGCCCTGACTCCAGTCGTCCGGCGTTTCCGCATCCGGCCAGCGTGTGCGCGCCAGCCGCGCGCGCAGATCGTCGATGGCGGCGGGATCGATGGAGATGTCGAGGGGTTTGATGTCGGTCATGGTGTTCCTGCTTCTACTTAGGCGGTTATAGGGAAGCGCAGACGTGGCCGCCATCCACGGTAACGACGGTGCCGGTCATGTAGCGCGAGGCGTCGGACGCGAGCAGCAGCAGGGGGCC
>JAUILW010000713.1 GCA_030432795.1 Gammaproteobacteria bacterium | reverse complement strand
GGGTTGCTGGCGGCGGTGTTCGCGATGGGTGCGACCGGTACTGCGGCGCTGGTGGTGCGGAAGCAGCGAGCTGACGGCACCCTCGACGGATGACCCCGTTCAACCCTGACAGTTGGATGGATGTTGTTCTCCTTGTCATCATCGCGTTGATCGGGTTGGCGGGTGCGACGATGCCGGCGGTGATCGCACGCAGGCACGGAAAAACGCTGGGCAACATCGAGGAGCAGGTCACCAACGAACACTCCACGAACCTGCGCGACGACATCGACCGGATAAGCCATCTCGTCGCCGAAGGGTTCGCCGAAACCCGCAGCGACATCCACGGGTTACGCGAGGAGATGCGTACCGAGCGGCTGGAACGCATCGAGGGTGATCGGCGGGGGTTGCGCAGGTTGGGGCTCATCTCAGACGGCGACGACTAGTGAGCGCCGACCGGGGCGACCCAGAGATTGAGTTGTGGGCTGTCGTCGCGCTGGTGTGCATCGCCGCCACATGCGTCGGCTTGTTCGTCTACCTGATGTTCTGACGACGCTGGGAGGGCGTGATGCGTGCAGGGGACCGGGCCTGGATCATCCTCGGGTGCGGCGTCGTGGCGTGGGAGCTACGGTGCCCCGAAGGCGAACTGCTATCTGAAGCCGCGGATCGTTGGGTGGAACACCACCCGTGGTTGGTACGCGCCGTCGCGTTCATGCTCGCCGCTCACGTATCAAACTCTGTGAACCCTCGCTACGACTTGATCCATCAACTGTTCCGGCTACGGAACCACCGCCGCGCTGCGGAACCATAACTTTTGATAGTTATGAGAACCATGCCCGCCCCTGACTTCGGTCAGGGGCGATTTTGGCGTTGAGGCATACAATCAGGGGCGTGAGCACGCAGCAGGACGTGTACGGCCCCCATGCCGGACTACTCAACGACTGCCGCGTCACCGTCTACTCAGACAGCCGACCAGACCGGCACGTGACCCTGTTCCACTGCCCATCCCGAATCACCGTCCAAGCATCCGGCACCAGCGACATCGCGATCAAACGCGAACTACTCAACGAACTCGCCGACAAGCTCGCAGCCGTGAGCACCAACATGCCCTACGGCTGCCACCAGTACGGCTGGAACCCCAGAGTCCACCGACCCAGCGAACGATTCCGGGAAGGCTTCTATCAGGTGTACTGCTCCTGCGGCTGGGTCACCAACGCCTACCACCTCAAAGCCATCGACGCCTGGTTTGAAGCCGCCGACCACCACCCGCCGTGCGGGGTTGAGCGCGTAGGCGGGGGCTACTCAGTGAAGTACCAGGATGCCTAGCAATCCTGCCTTGACCACTGCACTGAACGGCGCCCCGTTTCGACTGTTGCGCTTACCTATACCAGGATGCGATGGAAACCCTGCACCGCGACCTCCGATACTTCTGCGACCACAAAACATTGAGTAGCCATGACGGACGATGACACATGGGAGGCGCGGATGGCTGCCCGCACCCGCGAACGGGAACGGAAACAGGCCGAGGCCGAAATCCGGCCCGTCGAACAGAAGCTGATTGAACACGACTGGCTCAACGGCTGGCCCCGTATCAACGCCACGCAAGTTCAGATCGGCGCGGGTGTCCACTGCATCGCGTGTGGACGCTGCCAAGGCGTCATCTGCGTGGTGTTTGAACGCGATTGGGAGCCACCCGGCCCCGATCCGGCGTGGCCGTTCACCGAAGGCGACTGTCCCATCGAAGGTTGCCGTAAGTGGAGCCCCGCCTACGGCACGGCCGGGACTTGGACCTAGCGCCGCGTTGGGTGGGGTGTGGTGGACGTTTGTGGGCTGGCTAAAGTCTGGCGCGCAGGTTGTCGACGCTGACGGGAAGGTATCCTTGAAGGTACAGTGACTCTCAGCGGGGAGGCCGGAAACATAGCCTGACCTGCGAAGGGGCGGTAGCTCAGTCGGTTAGAGCCGTGGACTCATAAACCCTAGATTGGGGTAGACTGACCTGTAGTGATAAC
>JAUILW010000712.1 GCA_030432795.1 Gammaproteobacteria bacterium | reverse complement strand
ACGATCCGGATGCGTACGCGTTTTCCGGCGCGCTGTGTAAGGCCAACCAGGGGCTCATGGAGTTCGTGGAGATGTTCAAAGCGCCGATCAAGGTGCTGCACCCTCTGCTCACGGCTACCCAGGAAGGCAACTACAACGGCACCGAAGCCATTGGCGCGATGCCCTTCGACGGTATCGTGCTTGCACACTCCAACGAGAGTGAGTGGCAGGCTTTCAGAAACAACAAGAACAACGAAGCGTTCATCGACCGCGTGTACATCGTCAAAGTGCCCTACTGCCTGCGCGTTTCAGAAGAAGTGCACATCTACGAGAAGCTCATCGAGTGCAGCTCACTCAGTGAAGCGCCCTGCGCACCGGATACGCTCGACATGCTGGCGCAGTTCTCTGTGCTCACCCGCCTGAAAGAACCGGAAAATTCCAGCGTTTTCTCGAAGATGCGGGTCTACGACGGCGAGAACCTGAAGGACACCGACCCCAAGGCGAAGGCGATGCAGGAGTATCGTGATTCGGCTGGAGTGGACGAAGGTATGTCAGGGCTGTCGACGCGGTTTGCGTTCAAGATCCTGTCCAGGGTGTTCAACTTCGATGCCACCGAGGTTGCGGCCAACCCGGTGCACCTGATGTATGTGCTCGAGCAGCAGATCGAACGTGAGCAGTATGCCGACGATGTGCGTGACCGTTACCTGCGTTTCATCAAAGAGTACTTAACGCCCCGATATGTGGAGTTCATCGGCAAGGAAATTCAGACCGCGTATCTGGAGTCGTACTCGGAGTACGGACAGAACATCTTCGATCGCTACGTAACCTACGCGGACTTCTGGATACAGGATCAGGAGTACCGCGATCCGGAAACCGGCGACATCCTCGATCGTGCTTCGCTCAACGAAGAGCTGGAGAAGATCGAGAAGCCAGCAGGGATCTCCAACCCGAAAGATTTCCGCAACGAGATCGTCAACTTCGTGCTGCGCGCACGGGCCAACAACAATGGCTCGAACCCCTCCTGGCAGAGCTACGAGAAGCTGCGCACGGTGATCGAGAAGAAGATGTTCTCCAACACTGAAGACCTACTGCCGGTGATCTCCTTCAACGCCAAGTCGTCCAGGGACGATCAGCGGAAACACGACGATTTCGTCATGCGCATGGTGGAGCGGGGCTACACGGAGAAGCAGGTGCGTCTGCTCGCCGAGTGGTACCTACGGGTGCGGAAGTCACAGTAGGCAAGGGAGGCAGGCCGTGTCTTACGTCATCGACCGGCGGCTCAACTCGAAGAACAAGAGCGCTGTGAATCGGCAGCGCTTCCTCGAGCGGTACAAAAAGCACATTCAAAGGGCAGTGCAGGACGCGGTGGACCGCCGCTCCATCACCGATATGGAGCGTGGCGAGGATGTGGTGATACCAGCCTCTGACATCTCCGAGCCGGTGTTCGGCCACGGCGCTGGCGGCGAGCGCTCCATCGTGCATCCGGGCAACCGCGAGTTTGAAGCCGGTGACCGGTTTCCACGGCCGAAAGGCGGCGGCGGTGGTGGTGGCGGTGATGGCGAGGCCTCCAATCAGGGCGAGGGTAACGACGACTTCACCTTCTCGCTGAGCCAGGACGAGTTTCTCGATTACCTGTTCGATGGTCTGGAGCTGCCCAATCTCACCAAGCGGCGGCTCAAAGGGGATGGCTCGCACAAGTACGTGCACGCCGGCTACACCACCGATGGTGTGCCTGCAAAGCTTTCCGTGGTGCGATCCATGCGGGCCGCCAAGTCCCGCCGCATCGCGCTCACCGGTACCTCGAAGCGTGCGTTGAAGGCTGCTGAAGCTGGCAAGCACCAGGCCGAGGAAGCGGGAGACGAGCTGGGTGTGGCACGCTTTGAGGAAGAAATCGCACGGCTTCGCCGTCGCGTGCTGCGGGTGCCGTTTCTGGATCAGCGTGATCTGCGTTACAACCTGCATCTCAAGCAGCCTATGCCCACATCGCAGGCGGTGATGTTCTGTCTC
>JAUILW010000711.1 GCA_030432795.1 Gammaproteobacteria bacterium | reverse complement strand
GCCACCGTGCCAGCCACCTGGAACACCTGCTCATCGAAGGATCCCTCTGCTTCAACCAGATTGTCGCCTTCCGCAAGCCGCAGGCGGAACGCACCGGCTGCGGTGGTCGAGACGGCGCCTTCGAGCGAGAGATCGAGCGGGTCGAACGCAAAGCGTACCTGCTGCACATTCAGTGCTGGAACGGCGGGTATGGCAGGCGCACCGTCAGACGATTCCGGCCAGTCGGCCACGTGCACGTCTGCCACGGCCACATCAACTGCAAGCAAAGAACGCCTGCCGAGATCGTAGCGCACGACCACGTCCGCAAGCTCCGCACGCACCCAGCCATCGTCGAAAGAGACACGGTCCGCACGCCACTCGTGCAACCCTGGTCGGCTGGGTTCTGTCACGTTGAGACCTGGCACGAACCGCGCCGCCAGGCCGGGCAGCCACACTGGTAACGCCGCGTAAGCAATCAACACAAGGCCCACGAGGAGCAGCAGCAGGCCCCCGAGGAGCCTACGCATCAGGAGAAGAACGCCTGTACCGACGGCCGCAGTTTGAGACCGTCCCGGTAGCCGAGATCGATGAGCGCACGCGCAAAATCCGCTTCAAAGAGCAGGTAGCTCGGCATGCGCCACTCCTTACCCCAGCCGCCGATGGTGCGAAGAAACAGCCGGATACCGCGCGGAAGCTGCACGGAAAATCGCTGTGCAATCACGCGCAAGTCTTCCGAGGGGCGAATCGTCATCACGCGCATGGGCCGCTTATGCAGCCGCTTCTTGCGCCAGAACGGCACCGCCGCGATGAGCCGGTTGACCTCCTCCATGCGTTCGATGTCGGTGTTCAGATTTTCCGAGAACAGCGAATCCAACGTGTAGCCTGCCACCTCAGCGATGCCGGGAGCCTCTGCTTTGAAATCACCCACCGGCAGGCTTTCGTTGCGAACACCAATTACCAGGATGCGGTCCGCCCCCATCTTGATGACCGGACTCAGCGGCTGCGTCATGCGCAGCGAGCCGTCCACGAAATACTCCGCACCCACGGCCTGCGGCGGAAACAGAATCGGCAACGCGCTCGAGGCGAGCAGATGCGGCACCTCGATGCGGGTGGCAACGCTGTGCCGGCGTCGAGTGTGCCAGGCAATGAGCTCCGGCCGCGCCTGAAAAAACGTCGTCGCCTCACCCGTGGTGTAGTTGGAGGCAGTCACGGCGAGGCCGTCGAGATGCCCCTCACGAATGCGCGCCGCCACCGCATCACGATCGCCCACCGTGCGTTCCAGCAACGCACCGAGCGGCGCATTGTTCAGCAATGCCTGGGAGCGACCGCTTCCGCCACCCACAAACGCCTGCAGCGCGCCGTACTCCATGGTGAACACGTCACTGGAGGTCATGTTGAGCCAGATGTCCTCCAGCCGCAGCACTCCCTCCGAAAAATTGTGCGCGTACTGCGCCACAGCCATACCGTTGATGGACCCTGCGCTCACACCGGCGATACTGCTGAACGGCAGCGCACCGCCATCCACTACATCGGCGAGCGCTTTGAGCACGCCCACCTGATAAGCAGCCCGAGCGCCTCCGCCCGGTAGCACCAGCCCTGGAGAACCGTTAAGACGCACGTTGAAGCTGTCGCCTCACCTCGGCCAGGCACTCGATCGTGGTGAGGGCCGTGGACTGATCCTGGCTGATGTTGCGCACGATCACGTCGGTGTAACCCATATCTTCCAAGGCGCCGAAATGCGCCACCGCCTCATCCACAGAACCGATCACCAACGCATCCGCATCCATGCCTCGATAGCCCCGTTGCACCACTTGCTCGACGGCGGCGCGAGCAGCCTGGCTGGCTGGCGCCAGACAGATGTCTTTACGAATGGCGGTAGCGGTCGGCGTGCGGCCGAACTCAGCACAACTCTGGCGGTATTCGGCCACGGCTTGCGCCGCCTGTGGCAACGTAAGCGATGGCGATGCCAGCCAGCCCTCTCCCATGCGCGCAGCGCGACGTACGGCG
>JAUILW010000075.1 GCA_030432795.1 Gammaproteobacteria bacterium | reverse complement strand
ATAGGTCTCGTGCGACAGGCTCGCCGGAAACGCCGGCCGTGCGGTATCGGACACTACGGCGCCGAGTGATGCCAACCGGTCGCCCACCTGCTGCACGCGATCCACGATCTCCGTACTCACCGGCGCCCTGGGATCGTCTGCCCACAATGCCACCCGCAGGCCCTTGAACCCCTGCATGCGCGGCGCCGGCAGTTCCAGGCGCCAACCAGGTGCCATCAGGTAATCAGGCCCGGCAACTACTTCCAACGCCTGTGCCAGATCTTCGGCAGACCGCGCCAATGGCCCAACGACCGCCAGATCCGGACTCTGCGGGCTGGGCGGCACGCCAGGCGGTTGCTGGCCGCGACCGGGAATGACTCCGTGCGTAGGCTTGTGCCCGTACACCCCGCAGTAGTGCGCCGGGTTGCGAATGGAACCGCCAATGTCCGAGCCTGCTTCGAGACCGGTAAGTCCAGCTGCCAGGGCTGCTGCCGAACCTCCGGAAGAGCCGCCCGGGGTGCGCGTCACATCCCAGGGATTGTTGGTGGTGCCGTAGATGGCGTTGTAGCTTTGATAATCACCCAGGTTGATCGGAACGTTCGTCTTGCCGAGTACCACCGCTCCGGCATGCTTGAGGCGCTCCACAACCACCGCATCGACAGCGGCTATGTTGCCGGCTGCCTCCGGAATACCCCAGGTACTCGGCAGGCCCGCAACATCATAGGATTCTTTCACCGTGATCGGCACGCCGTGCAACGGCCCCAGGATCTCACCCCGGGAAAGCACGCTGTCGGCAGCCCGCGCCGCTTCGAGCCCGCGCTCGAAGTCGCGCACCACCACGGCATTGAGTTTGCCGTCGTAGCGTTCGATACGATCGATGAAATAGCGGGCGAGCTCTTCGGCACCAATCTGTTTGCCGCGCACCAGCTCCGCCAGCTGCACTGCCGACATGAATGCTGGTGACTGGGCCGCCGCGGCGCTGCCGCTGCCGAGCAGCGCGCCAGCTGCTGCGACCGCAGCTGTGGTTTCTACAAACTCCCGCCGCGTTACATCGGACATGATGTCTCCCCTTTCCGCTCGCAACGGGTAGGAGCATACGCTTGCAGGGATACACACTGCCAGACGTTGTCCCGAGCGTGGTTTTGCTGGCAATCTTGGGCTGGGAGCCACGGGAGCTGCGCATGACCGACGCCACACAACCCTTCGTCGTCGATATGGACTCACACGTCATGGAGCCGCCGGACCTGTGGCTGAACTACCTTGAACCGCGCTTCCGCGATCGTGCTATCCGCATCGAACGGGCCGCCGACGGCCAGGAGAGCCTGATCGTCGACCGCAAGCCGATTCTCAGCGGCCGACTGGCGGCGCTCGGCGGCGTCGAGCACGATGCCATTGCGACCTTCACAGACCCCGATCTCTCCTATCTAGACGGTTGTCCACGCGCATCCTACGACACCCAGGCGCGCGTCCAACTGCTTGATGAGTGGGGCGTGGATGCCGGCGTAGTGTTTCCCACTATCGGCATCCTCTGGGACAAGGAAGACGACCCGGAGCTGGCCATGGCCTATGCTCGCGCGTACAACAACTGGCAGTGGGACTTCGCGAGCCCGGCACTCGACCGTATCCTGCCGATCGCTCATATACCGCTGTACGACCCGGCACTGGCCGAGCAAGAGCTCAGGCGGTGTCTGGATCTCGGCTTCAAAGGCATGTTCCTGGCGCCGGAACCGGTGTGCGGCAAGCGGCCATCACACCCCGACTTCGACCGCCTGTGGCACATGATGTCGGAGGCGGATCTGCCGGTGTGCGTACATTTGATCGTGCGCTTCGACCGCGTCATCAACCTCAGCAGCACGCGCTGGTGGGATCCACAGATCGAGCGGACAGACACGGTTTTTTCATTCGCGCTGGGTGGCACGATGCAGCTCATCCCTGCTGTGGCGGCGCTCGTGTGCGACGGTCTGTTCGACCGATTTCCAAAGCTCAAGGTGGCTATCGTCGAGTCTGGTGCAGGTTATGTGCAGTACCTGATGGATCGCCTGGACGAAAAGTATGCGCGCTTTCATCAGGCAAGCCCGCTGAAACGCAAACCCAGCGAGTACATCCGCGAGAACTTCTGGTTTGTCATGGACCCAGGAGAGCAATCCATCGACGCGCAGTGCGATCTGGTGGGAGAAGACAAGTTTCTGTGGGGATCAGATTATCCGCATGTCGACTCGCATATCGACGCCATGGCCGAGCTGCACAAAGCGCTGGCACCCATGAACGCGGCGCGGCGGGATAAGGTATTGGGCGGAAACGCGCGAGCATTGTTCGCATTATAGGATTTGGAGCGATCACACACTCCGCTTGCAAACATCTTCGCGGCCTCGTTGTATAGCTCCCGTTCAACAGCCCCGTTACAGGCCTTTCGTCAGCCTGAACTTTCGTTCATGCCCCCTCTTGAGGTACACGGTAGATTGATGGGGACGCCTGAGCCGTAGGCATGCGCCACACCCCGCGAACGCATCCGGTGAGTTGCTTCCCACGGTGATGCCGTTACCGCGTCACTCGCTAGAATTCGCTCGCAAGTATCACAGACAGGGTTCCGCATGCGCTTGAGACGATCTCCGAACGGTACCACCCTACACCGCTTCGTCAGAAACATGACCGCTTCGTCGCACGCGTCTGCGTGCTTCGCAGGCCGCCGCTAATGTCGCGACGCATTCGACGGAGAACGACATGAGCGACTGGCTGAGTTGGGCATTTTGGGTGGACAGCACGCCGGGAGTGGTGCACTTCCTGCTGGCGTCGATCTGCCTGGTGCTGGGTGCCGTTGTGCTGTATTCCAATAAAGGTACCGGACGCCATCGCGTGCTGGGCAGCATATGGCTGGTGTTGATGATCACCGTCAACACGAGCGCGCTGACGATGTACGACACGTCATCCGGCCTGAATCTGTTTCATTTCATGGCAGTATTCAGTCTTGCAACCATCATCCCGGGATATGTCAGCATTCGGCGTTACGCGCTGACAGGCAATCAAGCGTTTCTGATCGCGCACCATATTTACATGTCGTGGGGTTACTTCGGCCTTGCTGCTGCTGGCATCTGGCAAGTCATCAGCCGCTTGGTGTACACGATGATCGGCCCCGGCCACTTCGACACAGTGCTCACCACACTGATTGGCCTTACCGTGCTCGCAAGCTGGGCCATGCATCGCTTCCTGAAACGGACAATGAGCGGCCAGAGGGTAGCCGCGGGGGATATCGCCCACGCGCAGTTCAACCATCCCACGAGACCGTAAAATCCAAAACAACAACGTCTGGTCCACACGTGGCGCCTCATATCTCTGGCAGAATGCCCTCCATCTCTGGCAATCAAGCAATTCCATGACCAGCAACACCAATCCCATACTGGTGACTGGTGCGATTCGCTCCGGATCAACTTGGATCGGACGAATGCTGAGTGAATCACCCAGCTACCACTACATACACGAGCCCTTCAACCCGACTGTGAAGGTACCGGGGTATACGAAGTTAAACGTGCGCTACTGGTTCGAACACGTGCATGACGGCAACGCGCATCGCCTCGCGGACGACCTGCAACGCCTCGTCGACGGCCGCTACTCATTACTACCCGAGCAATTGCCGATTTCTCCGCGCACGCTTCGCCGCACCATTCGTCAATGGAAAGAACATCGGCGAAGGCAACGAGCAGGCTCCAAGCCACTGTTGAAAGACCCGGTGGCGGTGTTCGCCGCCGAGTGGATCGCCCAGCGTTTCAACGCCAGTATCGTTGTTTCCATACGGCATCCTGCCGCGTTCGTCAGCAGCATCAAACGGCTCGGCTGGCGTATCGATCACGCCAAAGAGTTTCTGCAGCAATCGTCACTGATGGAGCGATACCTGCACCCGTTCGAAGCTGACATCTCCTCAAGCAGTCTGAAAGACCCGATCATCGATCAAGCAGCGCTCACATGGCGGCTGATCTACCACGTCGTGCGCTGCTACCAGGACGAGCACCCGGAGTGGCACTTCGTCCACCACGAAGCGCTCAGCCTAGATCCGGATCGAGAGTTCGGCCTGCTTGCAGAGCGCCTGGCCATCGACTACGAACCGGCCGTGCGCAACGCGGTGCTCGACGCAACATCGCCTGAGAATCCCAGCGAAATAGCGCTCACTACCGGTTCGGGTGGAATCAACACCACGCAAAGCGTAAAGGCAGACAGCAGAGCAAACGCGACTGCGTGGCACCGACGGCTGACAGCCGGCGAGATTGCCCGCATTAGATCTTTGGTTGAAGACGTCTCTGAGCACTTCTATGACGACGCTTCATGGGTCATGTAGAGCACGAGTCGAGGGTTGGACGCCGCTGATCCGCACCGAGCGAGCGGTGCGCCTCAGGGCTGAATATAGCGCCGGGCCAGCGCCTGACTAGATGGCATAATGCGCACCCGTCGTCATTCAGGGCTAGCCAAATGGCCGCTCCATTCTCCAGGGTTCTCGACCTCCTGGATCTGGAAGAAATCGAGAAAAATCATTATCGCGCGACCAGCCCGAGCGAGGGATGGCAACGCGTGTACGGCGGCCAGGTGATCGGCCAGGCGCTGGTGGCAGCATCGCGGACCGTGGAGGAAGAGCGTCCCGCACACAGCCTGCACGGCTACTTCCTGCGCCCTGGCGACACGAAGGTGCCCATCCTCTACAAGGTGGATCGCATCCGCGACGGCAAGAGTTTCAGCACCCGCGGCGTGCACGCCATTCAGCACGGCCGGCCGATCTTTTCCATGCTCATTTCCTTCCAGATCGAGGAAGACGGCTTCTCTCACCAGATGGACATGCCAGAGGCGCCGCCGCCGGAGTCGTTACCGCTGGAGGACGATCTTCGTGCAGAGCAGGCCAAGGCGCACCCTGAACTGTTCAAGGATTGGACCTTCACCGACCGGCCCATCGAGTTTCGCCCCATACACCCGCTGGACCTCGTGGATCCGAAACCGCAGCCGCCGCGCAATTGGGCGTGGATGCGCGTAAAAGGTGCACTGCCGGACGATCAGCGTCTGCATCAGTGCGCGCTGGCCTACCTGTCGGACTGGTCACTACTCGACACAGCGTTTTATCCGCACGCCATTTCATTCATGCAGGACAACATCCAGACGGCGAGCCTGGACCATGCCATGTGGTTTCATCGACCATTCCGCGCCGACGAATGGCTGCTGTACGTGCAGGACAGCCCCAGCGCCAGCGGTGCGCGCGGCTACAACCGCGGGCTGATCTACGCCCAGGATGGTCGCCTGGTGGCATCGGCCACCCAGGAAGGACTGATGCGCCTGCACGGGGAAGGCTGAACCATCAGCGGTAGCCGTAGGGCAAGCCTTCAGCATCCAGCGATCGGTAGCGCTCGTAGAGACGCGTCTGACGGCTGTGCATGGGCTGCCAGACGCCATCAATCATCACCTGTTCAGCCCAGGTCGTGACTTCCAGCGGGTCGCCGGTCCAGAGCACGAGGTCGGCCACACCGCCCTCCACGATCTGCCCCACCCCGTTCGGAAAGCCGAACGTAAGCGCCGGCTGCACGGTGATGGCAGCAAGTGCTGCGTCCCACGGCATCCCCTCGGCCACCGCATTGCCGGCTATCTGACGGATCCACCGAGCGTTCTGCGTTTCACCCGAGGTGAACGAGACGCGGACCCCGGCAGCATGAAGCAGGGCAGCGTTGTCAGACCGCGCACCGAGCCGATCGAATCCGGAGGGTCGATTGGCGAATCCATCGATGATCAGCGGCACATCCGCGGCAGCCAGCACATCGGCCACCTTCCATGCTTCGCCGCCGCCGAGAATGATGAGGCGCAGGCTGAAGATCTCGGCGAGTTCCACGGCGCGGCGAATATCAGCAGCGCGATGCACCTCGAGCACCAGCGGCGCGCCGGATTGCTGCAGCGCATGCAGGGCTTCGCTGTCAGCGTATCTGTATTCCCGTGTATCGGTGCTGCGCTGCGCCCGACGCTTGGCGTTGGCAAGCCCTTCGCGCAGACGATGAATCACCGCGGCGGTAGATCCGCCAGTGAACTCGTTCGTAGCCAATGTGCCGAACATCGCTATTCGCGTATCGAACAGCTGCTCGCGTTCTGACAATCTGATCAGCGCCCCCCAACCCGCCAGCGGGTCATTGCCTGGGCGTGGTGCCACTACCGCACGGGTAACCCCATCGCGACGGTTGACCGCATACAGCGTGCTCGAGTCATCGAATGCATCGGCTACATCCAGCGCCGGGCCCAGCGGGTAAGCCACGACGGCATCATCCCGAGTGCTCGCTTCGAGCTCGATCTCCTCAATGCCGAAACGCGTATATGGTGCTACGAGCCCAGGCGTCACCACCGCATTCGTGGCATCCACCACAGCGTAACCCGGTGGTACCGGCAGGCCTGAACCTACTGCCTGCACCACGCCATCCAGCACCAGAATCGTTGCATCCGTGAGCACGCCAGCTTCGGAAACCGTGTGCACTTTACCCGCCTGAATGGCGATGCCTTCGGCAGCAGCCAGACCCGGCAGCAGGCAGACAAGCCCAATCCACGCCCTCATGCGCCACCTCCCGCCGCCGTGTGCTCCAGGCTGAAGTCGGACACCGGCCGCCGCCCCTCCCGCTCGAAGTAAGCGAACCCGTCGATGAGGACGAGATCTGCCTTGGCGTAGACACTCAGGGGATCACGGTTCCAGAGCACCACATCCGCCGCCTTGCCCACCTCGATGGAACCGGTGCGCTCCGCGATGCCAAGCGCCTTGGCTGCGTTGAGGCTGATCCACTGCCAGGCGGTTCCGGCGCTCACGTCCATGCCGACGCGGCGCGCGGCGGTCAGCGCCTTGGCCGCCTCCTGATTCAGGCGCTGGATGCCGATCGGCGAATCGGAGTGCACGATGGCGCAGGCACCGGCCTGATCCACCAGGGCAACGTTCTGCGACACTCCGTCGAACGCCTCGAGCTTGAACCCCCACCAATCGGCCCACATGGCAGAGCAGATACCGTCGCGGGCGAGCAGGTCGGCCACCTTGTAGGACTCCACCGCATGGTGGAACGCCGTGATGCTGTAGCCGAACTCCTTCGCCACGTCGATCATCACCGCCATCTCGTCGGCACGGTAGCAGTGGTTGTGCACGAGGATGTCGCCGTCCAGCACTGCCGCCAGCGTGTCGAGGCTGATATCGCGCTCAGGGCGCTCGTCCGGCTCCGCATTCGCCCGCTTGTCGCGGTACTCAGCGGCTTTTGCCCAAGCTGCGCGGTAACCGGCGACGTTACCCATGCGCGTAGCGGGCGTCAGGATGCGTTGGCCATAAATGCGTTTTGGGTTCTCACCGCAAGCCATCTTCAGCGACTGTGGAGCGCCGGGGAACTTCATGCCCTGCACCGTACGGGCCGGGACATTCTTGAGAGTCACACCTCGGCCGCCAAACAGATTCTCACTGCCCGGCAGGATCTGCAGGGTCGTCACGCCGCCTGCCAGCGCCAGCGCAAACTGCGGGTCCTGGGGCCACACGGAGTGCTCCGCCCAAACACTGGCCGTATTGGGGAGCACTGACTCGTTGTGGTCCAACGTAGAAGGCACTGCCGGCGAAGCGTTGTTACCGAGATGCGAGTGCACGTCGATAATGCCCGGTGTGAGCCAGCGACCCTCCCCATCGATCACCGCCACGTCGTCTGCGAGCACAGGTTGCGCACCAATGCTGCGAATCTTTCCGCCGGAGACCAGCACGTCGGTGGGCTCGAGCGTGCGGCCATCGCCGGTATACACCGACACGTTGCGGAACAGCGTCGCCGAGGCTTCACGTACCTCGTAAGTGGATTCATAGGGCTCCCGGGCGGCGCTCACGGCGCAAACCCCCAGCAAACTCACCACCAGTAAGCGCTTCATCGGTTGCCTCCAAGGTAGACGTGGCCATCCTTCATCACGAAATGCACCTTCCCGAACGCCTGCACGTCATCGCGCGGGTCCGGCAGGGCGACGATGTCCGCGCGCTTACCCACCTCGATAGAACCGAGATTTTCCCACTGATCGAGCAGCGTCGCCGCACTACGCGTGGCGCTCGTGAGCGCCTCGAGCACGGGCATGCCCGCCTGCACCATATATACGAACTCTTTCCAGTTGCTGCCATGCGGACACACGCCGCAGTCGGTGCCAAAGGCGATGGGCACGCCAGCTTCGTAGGCCGCGCGGAACGTGTCGTGAATCTGCGGGCCGATGGCCGCCGCCTTGGGGCGGATGATCTCGGGGAAGTAACCGTCTTCCTTGGCCTTCTGACCAACGAATTCGCCCGCGCTGATGGTCGGCACATACCAGGTGCCCTTTTTGCGCATGAGGCGCATGATGTCCGGCGTCATCATGGTGCCGTGCTCGATGGAATCCACGCCACCCAGCACGGCCCTGCGCATGCCTTCCGCACCGTGCGCGTGCGCCGCCACGCGGAATCCGTAATCACGGGCAGCGGCAACGATGGCCTGCACCTCCTCTACGGTGAACTGCGGGTTGTCGCCACTCTTGGCGACGCTCAGCACGCCGCCGGTGGCGGTGATCTTGATGAGGTCAGCGCCCTCCTTGTAGCGCGCGCGCACCGCCTTGTAGGCATCGTCCACGCCGTTCACCACCCCGTCCGCCGGGCCCGGGTCGCCGGTGAGGTCACTGCGCTGACCGTTGCTTGGGTCCGCATGGCCGCCGGTGGTGGCCAGCGACTTGCCGGCGGTGAAGATCCGCGGGCCCACCACCCAGCCTTCCGCCACCGCTCGGCGCAGTGATTGGGCAAGCCCCGAGGTGGTGCCGAGATCCCTCACTGTGGTGAAGCCTGCCTCCAGCGTTCGCCGCGCGTAGGCCGTGGCGCGCAGGGCATGGTCTGCCGGTTCCAGGGTAAAACGCTCAAGATAGCGGGCCGGGGAAGTTTCAGAGGCGATGTGCACGTGCATATCGATCCAGCCCGGCGAGACGAAGGCGTGGCGCAGATCGATGGCGCCGTCCGCCTGCCGGTAGCCATCCTCGACGCCGCTGATACGCCCGTCGGCGACGACGATGGTCACCTGCTCCCGCACCGTGCCGTCTGTGGCGTCGAACAGCTTGCCTGCGTGAATGACGGTTTCTGCCGTCGCGGCCCCCGCCACGAGCGCCAGGAGAATCGTAAGTAACTTTTTCATCGCCACCCCCGCCGTTGACCCTTGTGCGATAATAGATGGTTTGGCATGACGAACAATCGGGGGATCAGTGGCTGACATCGACAACATCACCGCATCGGTGGAGCGCATCAAGGCGGCGTTCGAGAGCCACAACTACATCTGCAGCGATCAGATCGCAACGGCCGTGTACCTCGCCTACCACCTGCACAAGCCGATCCTCATCGAAGGTCCGCCTGGCGTGGGCAAAACCGAGCTCGCCAAGACTACGTCCGAGCTCTTCGAACTGCCGCTCATTCGCCTGCAGTGCTATGAAGGCCTGGACGAAGCCAAGGCCATCTACGAATGGAAATACGGCAAGCAGCTCCTGTACACGCAGGTGCTGAAGGAGACCCTCGACGAAGTGCTGCAGGGCGCCAAGGGATTTGCAGAATCGGTAACCCGGCTGCACGAGTTCGGCGACATCTTCTTCTCCGAGGAGTTTCTCGAGCCGCGACCGCTGCTCAAAGCGCTACGCCAGGAAGACGGCTGCGTGCTGCTCATCGACGAGGTGGACAAGTCCGATCACGAGTTCGAGTCGCTGCTGCTGGAAATCCTCTCCGACTTCCAGATCTCCATACCGGAGATCGGCACGGTCAAGGCGGTGGCAGAGCCGCCCATGGTGTTTCTCACGTCCAACAACACCCGCGAGATCTCCGATGCCCTGAAGCGCCGCTGTCTGCACCTGTACATCCCGTTTCCGGACCAGGAACTGGAGCAACGCATCATCCATGCACGGGTACCGGAGATACCGCCCGAACTGCAGCGCCAGCTGGTGGCGTTCATCCAGGAGCTGCGCGAGCTGGACCTGAAGAAGGTGCCGGCCATCTCAGAGACCATCGACTGGGCGCGTACCCTGATGCTGCTGCACACCGAGTCGCTGGACCCACAGCTGGTGCGGGAGACGTTGAACGTAATCCTCAAATTCCAGGAGGACATCATCAACGTCGATGGCGAGATTACCGCCATCACCAACAAGATCACTGCCGCAGGCCGCTGACGGGCATTCAGTGGAACGCACGCTCACCAATTTCATCCGGGCACTGCGCAACGCCGAGGTACGCATCAGCACCGCGGAAACGCTGGATGCGGTGAGCGTGGTGGAACGCGTGGGCTATCGCGACCGGGCGTATCTGAAACGCTCCCTGTCGCTGGTTCTGCCGAAGACCAAAGAAGAAAAAGAAACCTTCGACACCTGTTTCGATCAGTTCTTCCGCTTCGAAGACGTCGCGGGGCAGAGCGCCCATGGCGAAGCATCCGACGGCGAACACGGCGACGAGGCGCAGGGTGACGGCGAGGGTGCCGGCGGCGGGGGCGGCGAGCGCGACGGCTTGCCGCAGGAACAGGCTGGCAAAAAATCCAAGGGCAAAGCCAAAGGCAAACCGCGCGACCGCGACCTGTTGGCAGACGAGCAGGAAGAGGAAGATCTCGGCCCCGGCGAGATGGCCGATGCAACCTCCGCTCTGGGCAAGCTGCTCATGG
>JAUILW010000710.1 GCA_030432795.1 Gammaproteobacteria bacterium | reverse complement strand
GAACATGTTCGCTCGCCTGAAGGACTGGCGGCGCATCGCCACCCGCTATGACCGCTGCCCAATCCTGTTTCTCTCCGCCTGCGCTCTGGCCGCGACCGTCATCTACTGGTTGTGAGTCCTGACTCTAAGCAAAACCTCAAGGTAGGTAACACCTAGTATAGCAGACCCAAGGTCACTTTCCGACCCAATGCTTTCGATTAGCTCAGAGAGATAGTTGTAATCATCCGCACAACCAACCAATCCAAAGCGCCCAGCAGAAGGTTTTTCTGGAAAGTAAGAGAGCAACGACTAATCCCACTACTACCACTTCGAGGATAGGGCACAAAATCTGCGTTGCACCTTACCTCAGCATTCTACCCAACGGACTTAGGGAAGCTAATATCCGCCAGATGTTTCTCAGACGAATTCAGCCTAACACAAAGAGTGCGTGCAAGCACGCACCCTACTGATCCAGGAAACTCCGCAGCTTCCGGCTCCGGCTCGGGTGCTTCAGCTTCCGCAGCGCCTTGGCCTCGATCTGGCGGATGCGTTCGCGGGTGACGCTGAACTGCTGGCCGACCTCTTCCAGCGTGTGGTCGGTGTTCATGCCGATGCCGAAGCGCATCCGCAGGACCCGCTCCTCGCGCGGCGTGAGCGAGGCGAGGACCCGCGTCGTGGTCTCCTTCAGGTTCTCCTGAATGGCGCTGTCGAGCGGCAGGACGGCATTCTTGTCCTCGATGAAATCGCCGAGCTGCGAATCTTCCTCGTCGCCGATCGGCGTCTCCAGCGAGATCGGCTCCTTGGCGATCTTCATCACCTTGCGGACCTTCTCGAGCGGCATTTGCAGCTTCTCGGCCAGCTCCTCCGGCGTCGGCTCGCGGCCGATCTCGTGCAGCATCTGGCGGCCGGTGCGCACCAGCTTGTTGATCGTTTCGATCATGTGCACCGGGATACGGATCGTGCGGGCCTGGTCCGCGATGGACCGGGTGATCGCCTGCCGGATCCACCACGTCGCGTAGGTCGAGAACTTGTAGCCGCGGCGGTACTCGAACTTGTCCACGGCCTTCATCAGGCCGATGTTGCCTTCCTGGATCAGGTCGAGGAACTGCAGCCCGCGGTTGGTGTATTTCTTGGCGATGGAGATCACGAGGCGCAGGTTGGCCTCGACCATTTCCTTCTTGGCCTGCCGGGCTTCCTTCTCACCCTTCTGGACCTGGTTCACGATGCGCCGGAATTCGGAGATATCCACGCCGACGTACTGGCCCACCTGCGCCATCTCGGCGCGCAGGTCGTCGATCTTGTCGCGCGAGCGCTCCAGCAGCGCGGTCCAGCCGCGGCCGGGCTTCTCGGCCATCCGGTCGACCCAGGTCGGGTCCAGCTCGTAGCCGCGGTACTCGTCCACGAACTCTCGGCGGTTGATCCGGGCCTGGTCGGCCAGCTTCACCATCGCGCTGTCGATCGACATGATCTTGCGGTTGATGCCGTAGAGCTGGTCGATCAGCGCCTCGATCCGGTTGTTGTGCAGGTGCAGCTCGTTCACCAGCTTGACGATCTCGGTGCGCAGCTTGTGATAGGCGACCTCGTCCTGCGTGGTGAAGGTCGAGTCCTTGTTCAGCGCCGCCGAGATGCGCAGGTCCTGCATGTCCGCCAGCAGCGCGTAGTCCTGCGCGATCATGTCGAGGGTTTCGAGCACCTTCGGCTTCAGCGCGGCTTCCATCGCCGCCAGCGACATCGACGCCTGGTCTTCGTCGTCCTCGTCGTCGTCGGTGCGGATCGGGTTGCCGTCGGCGTCGAGTTCCGGCTCGTTCGAGCGGTTCTGGGTCTGCGCCTGGGCGCCGCCCTCGCTGGCCATCCCGTCGAGCGGGGTGTCCTCGTCGTCGCCTTCCTCGTCGCCCATGTTGCGGCCCATGGTGGCCTCGAGGTCGATCACGTCGCGCAGCAGGATCTCCTCGGACAGGAGTTCGTCGCGCCAGATCGTGATGGCCTGGAAGGTCAGCGGGCTCTCGCAGA
>JAUILW010000709.1 GCA_030432795.1 Gammaproteobacteria bacterium | reverse complement strand
ACCACATTGAGCCCCGAGTAGCCGCCGGTCACGGCGTCCATGTCTCCGTCACCGTCGATGTCTGCCACATCTACGCCGATCACCCAGTCCGGCAGCGTGTGGCCGATGCGCCGATAGCTCCAGGGCTTTGATAGATCCCCCGGATTCCGCAGCCAACCAAGGCCGGCGTGTACCCAACCGGCGTGGCCCGGCTGAAACTCCAGCACGTTGACCAGCAGGTCGACGCGTGCGTCTGCATCGATTCGCGTGAAAGCCGCATCGAACGCGTTCGATGCTCCGCGCCAGCCCTCCGCGACCGGCAAGGCCGCGCTGATGTTCACCGGGTGCACCTGCACGCGCAGCTCGCCTGAAGCCATGCCCCGGTTTTCAATGAGCATCATGCGCTGATCCACACGGCTGGCAGCGAGCACATCCACATCACCGTCGCCTTCGATGTCCACCGGCAGGACATGATTGGGAATGCCATCGCGCATGAGCACCTGCTCGCGCCAGTTGTCCTCGTCAAGCGGATCACCATCCAGCCAGAACAGCGAAGTCGGCAGGTTCGGCAGGCTGCCGTCGTCGCTGCGCACGACGTCGGCAAAGCCCTTGTTCGCGCCCAGTACCTCCAGGCGGCCATCGCCGTTCATGTCCGCCAGCGCCACGCGGATCCACGAGCCGCGGCCGGTGGTCACCGCCGGCACCAGCGAAGGCCAGGGTGCACGTCGCCCTGACGCACCGGGATTCTGAATATAAGCCAGGTGCGCCTCCTCGCAGGCGGCGACGATATCCAGCCAGCCGTCGCCGTTCACGTCACCCACTGCCACATCTTCGATGGCGCCTACCACGCGCCCCCGAGCGACGCTGATGTTGTGCCATGCACTGCCGCCAAAGGCGATGCGCAGATGGTGGGAATCCTCGTGCACGGAGATCACGTCCATGTTGCCATCGCGGTCCATATCCGCCAGCACCAGACCGTCGCCGCCGCGGATGGGCTCGCCACCATTGATCCCCTCATCGTCGATACGATGCTCACGCCAGGAGATGAAGCGCCCATCCGGCGCCCGAGCATTGGATGGCGTATCTGCAACCGTCGTCTCGGTGTCTTCCCCGCACGCAGTGCTGAGCCAGAACAGAGCGGGCATCACAGCCGCAAGCCGCAGGCAGCGGTTTACAATCGAAAGTGCGATATCTGGATCTCCTCTCCGGCATCAGCGTAGTCGCCAGCAGCTCTGCCAGCACGAAACGCGCCCCAGTTGATGGGACGGTAACGCGGTGGTGCCGTGGTGCTCAGCACCCCGTCCAACGGCGCGTAGTCCGTGTCGTAGCTCGGGTTAAAGAAAAACGGTGCGCTGTAGCGCCTGGCCGTGCTGCTCGCCAGCACCCGATGCAGCGGCGCCACGTACCGATCGTTGGACCACACCTGCACGATGTCGCCGATGTTCACGGTCAGCGCACCGGTTACCGGGGCCACAGTGTGCCAGGTGCCCTGGTGCTGAAACTGCAATCCCGGTTCGTCATCCGTCAGCAGCACCGTGAGGGCACCAGCGTCCGTATGGTGGCTGATTCCCAGGTGATCCTGCGGCTTGCTGCAAATGGGATAATAGTTGAGCCGCAGAAAGCTCGAGTGCGGCTGGCCGAACTGCACCCCGAGATAATCACGCGCCATGCCGAGATTGCAGCTGATCCCCTGTAGCAGCGCGGCCGCGACGTTCTCCGCCGCCTGGTAGTACGCGTCCACAGCGGAGCGGAACCCCGGAACGTCTCGCGGCCACTGAGGCGCGCTGCCGCGCATGGGGCCGGCGTGCACATCCGGGCCGACGTCGAAGATCTCTTTCCAGTCGCGGCGATTCTTCGTCAGCTCCCGATCGAAGAAGCCCCAGGCATTCACCTCGGTGCGCTCGATCGCGCGCTTGTCCTCCACCGGCAATGCAAAAAAGCGGTGCATGGCACCCATCAGCGTATCGAGCACGCCATGCGCCACGCCGTGGCCAACGATGTGAAAACAGCCCC
>JAUILW010000708.1 GCA_030432795.1 Gammaproteobacteria bacterium | reverse complement strand
AGCACGCCGCGCACCACCTCGGCATCGTGGCCGTCCACCAGCAGCTGAATGCCCTTCTGCAGGAAGTTGGAGGAGACCTCCTTACCTTCCAGCGACAGCAGTCCGCCCTTGCGCGCCGCATCGGCGAGCTCCACCACCTCCTGGATGATCTGCTGGGGGGTGGCAAGCTGAAAGCTGAACGCCTTGGCAGCGACTTTTACAGCGCCCAGAAACTGCGCCAGGGTAAATTTCATCAGCACAACGAAGATCGTGCCCACGATGACAATGAGCAGGGACGGTATGTTCACGAACATGCCGGCGCTGCCGCCGAGAACCATGGCAGCAACGACGATACCGAACGATCCGAGGAGGCCAATCAAGGTGGCCAGGTCCATCGCCAACCTCATAAACAGTGACTCGACCTAAGTCTAGACACGCTCTCAAACCCTGCAGGCTTGGAAACGCAAACGCTTCCCGGTACCTTGCCGGCATGGGAAAGAAGACCATGGACTTCGAAGCAACGCTCGCCGAGCTGGCGCAGCTCGTCGAGCAGATGGAGCGCGGCGACGCCACGCTCGATGAGTCGCTCAAAGCTTTCGAACGCGGCATCAAGCTCACCCGCGAGTGCCAGGCAGCGCTGCAGGAAGCAGAGCTGCGCGTCAAAAAATTGACGGAAGACGGCCAACTGCTGTCGCTCGAGCCGGACGCCGATGACCCTTGACCTTGCGTCCCTCAAAGAAAGCATAGAACACGCCCTCTCCCAGCACCTGCCGACTACCTCGGCTATCGCGCCTGGGCTGGTGGACGCCATGCGCTACGCCGCACTAGGCGGCGGCAAGCGCCTGCGGCCGATGTTCACCTGCGCGGCCGCCACCGCGCTCGGCGGTGACCTGCAGCGTGCGCTACCCGCCGCCTGCGCCGTGGAGCTGGTGCACACCTACTCCCTGGTCCATGACGATCTGCCCGCCATGGACGATGACGAGCTGCGCCACGGCAAGCCCGCTACCCATATCGCGCACGGGGAGGCCAACGCAATCCTTGCGGGCGATGCGCTCCTAACACTCGCCTTCGAGCTGCTCACGGAGCTGCCCGGTCTGGCTGCAGAGCAGCGCCTGGGCTGTATCCGCACCCTGGCAGCCGCCGCAGGCTGGCAGGGTATGGTTGGTGGTCAGGTTCTGGATATGGCGTTGCCTGAGCGCCCTTCCGAAGCGGTGGATATCCAGTGTCTGGAATCTCTCCACGCAGCCAAGACGGGGCAGCTGATACGTGCCAGCGTTCTGCTGGGGGGGCAGATTGCAGGCGCGCAGCCGCCCGTTTTGGAGCAACTACAAGCCTTCGCCGATGCCGTGGGCCTGGCTTTCCAGGTGCGCGACGACGTACTGGACGTGACCGGCACCACCGCGCAGCTCGGCAAGCCCGCGGGTTCTGACGCCCAGGGCAACAAACACACATTCGTGCGGCTGCTGGGTGTGCAAGGCGCCAACCGGTATGCTGACGAGCTGCTGCAGCGCGCGCTGGATGCATTGGCCGGGCTGCGGCTCGCGCACAACGGGCTGCAGCAACTGGCCCATCGAGCAGTGAACAGGAGCTATTGACGTGAGTGCACAGGAAAATGCGAAGCGGTTCTTCGAAGCCTGCGAGACCGCCCAGGGCTGGGCAGGCTGCCAACCCTACGTGGCCGACGGCGCCACCTTCGAGGCGCAGAGCGAGCCGCTGACAGATGTGACCACCGTGGAGGCCTATTGCGAATGGATGCGCGCATTCGGCACCATCACCGCACCTGGCGCTGAATACGAACTGCACGCCGAGAGCTTCGATGCGTCATCCAATCAGGCGATGTTCTTCGCTACCTATCACGCCCGTCACACCGGCGACGGCGGGCCGGTGCCGCCCACCCACCAAGAAACCCACTCCCACTACGTGTACGTGGTGCAGATGGATGACAACGATCTGGTCACTCACATGACCAAGGTCTGGAATGCGCCCTGGGCGATGCGGGAACTCGGCTGGGGCTGA
>JAUILW010000707.1 GCA_030432795.1 Gammaproteobacteria bacterium | reverse complement strand
GCAAGGCAGGCATACAGGCCCTGACCGCGTCGATGGCGCAGGAGGTCGGCCGCTACGGCATTCGCGTGAACGCGATTTGCCCTGGGGTGATCGACACCTATCGCATGGACGACATCGGCCGCGGCGAGGGCTGGCAGCGCATGCTGCAGATGATCCCTCTCGGCCGCGCCGGCCAGGGCGAGGACATCGCCTGGATGGTGGCATTCATGTGCAGCGACCAGGGCGCATGGATCACCGGCCAGGCCTATAACGTAGACGGCGGCCACGTGGTCGCCCACTAACTCCCAGGAGCACACCCCATGACAGACAACGCCAAGCTGCCAGGCTGGATCACTGAACACATCGCGCTGTACGAGAAAGACCCGGATGCCGGACACATGTGGGACTCGAGCGCGCTCGGCGGCCCCGGCGTGCTCCACACGCTGCTGCTCACCACCACGGGAGCGAAAAGCGGCCAGCCTCGCGTGTTGCCGCTGATCTACGGCAAACGCGGCGACGATGTGGTGATCATCGCATCGAAAGGCGGCGCACCGAGCCACCCGGCCTGGTTCGTCAATCTGGAGGCAAACCCGGCGTGCCGCGTGCAGGTGGCACGGGATGTGTTCGACGCAACCGCGCGCCTGGCCGAAGGCGAAGAACGGGCGCAACTCTGGGAGATGATGGTCGGCGTCTATCCGCCCTACACCGCCTACCAGAACGCCACCTCGCGCAAGATTCCCGTGGTGGTGCTCGAGCGCAGCTAAGCGGCAGCTTAGCCGCAGTTAAGCCAGCCGGTTCAGCGCTTCGGCAATGTGCCGGTAGACGCCAGTATTGAACATGAGGCCGGCATGAGAGCCACGCACCTCGATGTGCTCGGCAAGTGCTGTGTCCTCATCGATACAGGCCTGCCAGGCGACGATACCGTCGGTCTTCGAGTAGAGCGCGCACACAGGCACCTTGATCGGCACGCGCGCCCGCTCCTGCTGCAGCTGCCGCATCAGCTCCGGTGAGAAGCCCGTCTGGCGTGCTGCAAATGCACCGATCTGTGTGGCTTGCGGGCCGCCACGCACCGGGCTGCCGACGGTGACTACACCGCGTACCAGATCCGGCCGCTCTCGGGCCATCTCCCGCGCAAGCGCACCCCCGCGGCTGTAACCTACCAGCGCGATGGGACCATGCTCTGCCAGCGCCTCAGCACGCTGCAGCAGCGGCGGCAGGTAGGAAAACATGGATTTGCGGCTCACGCCGAGCTGCCAGGGGTGCGGCTCGTAGCCGATGCTCGACAGAAAATGACGTAGCGGCCAGGTGATGGTGTCGTCGTTCATGAATCCCGGCAGCACCAGCAGCCGACCGGAGCCACGCGGAACGCGCATTCGGAGCATCGGCAGCGCCCACATGAGCTGGGTGAGTTCCATGCCAGCGCGCACTTCCATCAAGGTATGCAGCTGCGGTGGCGGTGCTATATCGTCCGTGTCTATGGTCGGGTCTCCGCAACGAATCCAGTAAAGTACCCCGATGTTTCGTTATTGTCCCCTTCTGCTGATTCTGCTCGTCTCCGGCGCGTGGGCAACCGACGATTGGCCGCGCCACGGCTTTGATGCCGCGGAACAGCGCTTCAGCCCGCTCACCGATATCCACGCCGGCAACGTGCAGCGCCTGGGGCTTTCCTGGGCATTTCCCACCGGCAACACACGAGGTATGGAAGCCACACCCATCGTCGTGGACGGGGTGATGTATGTGTCCACCGCGTGGAGCCGTGTGTATGCGCTCAATGCAGCCACCGGCGCCTCCCTGTGGCATTTCGACCCGATGGTCGCCGGCGAAAAAGGCCGCGACGCCTGCTGCGATGTGGTCAACCGTGGCGTTGCCGTCAGCGGTGAGCAGGTGTTCCTCGGCGCGCTGGACGGCCGCCTCATCGCCCTGAACCGCCGCACCGGCGCTGTGAACTGGTCCGTGCAGACCACCGATACCGGCAAGCCCTACACCATCACCGGTGCCCCTCGCGTGGTCGGCAACATG
>JAUILW010000706.1 GCA_030432795.1 Gammaproteobacteria bacterium | reverse complement strand
GTACTCGTGCTGGAAGCGCCTAAGGGTACCGAGCTTGAGCTGCAGGTTGACGGACCGGACGAAGAGACGGCCCTGCAGGCGGTAAGAGCACTGTTCGCCGACCGCTTCGGCGAAGGCGAGTAACAACCATGAGCGAGGTGCAGGACCAGCTCAGCGAGGTCCTCCGCGGCGCAGGACTGGCTACGCCAGCCGAGGCCCGCGTGCTACTCGAGTCTCTGCGGCCTACCGAAATCGCCGTGCTGCTCGAGTCCAACCCTCCCAAGCTGCGGCGCGTCATCTGGAACCTGGTCGACGACGAAATCTCGACCCAGGTACTGCAGCACCTCCACGAAGATGTGCTGGAGGAAATCCTCGCCTCCATGAATACCGAGCAGTTGGTGGCCGCCGCCGACGAGCTCGACACGGACGATTTCGCAGACCTGTTGCAGACCTTGCCGCAGGCCATCACCCAGCAGGTACTCGACGCGCTCGATCAGAGCAACCGGCAACGCCTGGAGGCTGTGCTGTCCTATCCGGAGGACACCGCCGGCGGCATGATGGACACCGAAACCATCACCGTGCGGCCACGGCACAGCGTGGAGCTGGTGTTGCGCTATCTGCGCCTGCGCAAGGAGCTGCCGCCGCTCACCGACGCGTTGTTCGTGGTGAACGATCAGGACGAATACGTAGGCACGCTGTCGCTGGCGAGCCTGCTCACCGCAGACCCCACGGTCAATGTGCGGGAAATCATGAACACCGACGCCGAAGCGCTGGAGGTGGGCATGGACGACACCGAGGTGGCAAGGCTGTTCTCCGAGCTCGATCTGGTATCAGCGGCCGTGGTGAACGCCCATGGGGTGCTGCTCGGTCGGGTAACTATCGACGACGTGGTGGACGTGATCATCGAGGACGCCGACGACGCGATGCTGGCGCCGGCCGGACTCGGCAGCGATGAAGACACCTTTGCGCCGGTGCGCCGCGCCATTGGCCGCCGCGGTTTATGGCTCGGCATCAACCTGCTCACCGCGTTCGCCGCTTCGGCAGTGATCAACCTATTCGAAGAAACCATCGCCAAGGTGGTGGCACTCGCCGTGCTGATGCCCATCGTCGCCAGCATGGGCGGTATTGCCGGCACACAAACGTTGACGCTCGTCATTCGCGGTATCGCGCTCGGCCACGTCGGGCGCCACAACCTCATGTACCTGCTGAACCGCGAGTTTCTGCTGGCGGCGCTGAACGGCCTGTTCTGGGGGCTGCTGGTTGCGGCGTTTGCGGCCATCGTCTTTGACGACCCTACATTGGGCCTGGTGCTGGGCATCGCCATGGTGGTGAACGTGCTGGTGGCCGCCATTTCCGGCACGCTGCTGCCGAGCGTGCTTCGCTATATGCACATCGACCCGGCCATCGCCGGCGGCGTCGTCCTTACCACGATTACCGACGTCACCGGTTTTTTCGTATTTCTGGGGCTCGCGACCTACTTCTACGCTTAAGCGGCACACACCAACCAGATCAGCTCGCCAGAACGTAAACGTTCAGTGGTTGAGACTTGCCCTTGAGTTCCAGGATTTTGGGTTGCGCATGGAGGCCATTCCCGGCCACATGGTCGTAGACAGCTTGCGAAAGCATGATCTCATTGGCGCGCTTGCCCAGAGATGGCATGTCCACGGGATAAAATGCCATTACCTGATCACCAACAAACTCGACAAATACGTCGTCGACAATCAGTGCGCGATGCGCCGCCTCATAGAATCGAGAGAGCGTTTGCGCAGCACTGGCGGTGCCATGCGTTTCGGCAAACGATGTGTATACCCGAATGTCGGCAAACAGAACACCAACCTGCATCTCGTACGTCTGCGAGGGCAATCCCTCAAAGCAACTTCTGCAGAAATTGTTTTTTTTGCCGAGCGCTTGATACCAAGAAGTTTTCCGATCCCGCCAAAGGGGACGAAGCAGAAATTGCATCCTGGATCAGACGGCAAACCTTTCAAGAGCGCTCTCACTCTGCCGACGAATCCTGCT
>JAUILW010000074.1 GCA_030432795.1 Gammaproteobacteria bacterium | reverse complement strand
GCGCAACAGCTCGCCACGCCGAACGTCGGCCTGCTCACAGACATCATCTGTTGCCCCGGCGGAGACTACTGCTCGCTGGCGAATGCCAAGTCCATCCCGGTAGCCGAAGCCATACAACAGAGATTCGACAGCTATGACGATCTCTACGACCTCGGCCCGATCGACCTGAACATCTCTGGCTGCATGAACGCCTGCGGCCATCACCATGTGGGCCACATCGGCATTCTCGGTGTGGATAAGAAAGGTGAGGAGTTCTACCAGATCTCCCTGGGCGGCAACTCCCACACCGATGCAAGCCTCGGGCAAATCGTCGGGCCGTCGTTCGGACGCGCCGAAGTACCGGAAGTCATCGGCAAAATTCTCGATGTCTTCGTGGACAACCGACAGGGCGACGAATCATTTCTGCAGTGTTTCCGGCGTGTCGGGATCGAACCATTCAAGGAGCGTGTGTATGCCGCAACTCATTAAGAACGGAAAACTCGTGGATGCCGACGGCCTCGAATTCGTCGCCCTGGAGGATTGGCAGACAGGCAGCGGCCACGCGCTGCTGCTGCAGGTGGATGACGAGCCAACCGCCGAGCTCGCCAAGGCACCGGCAATCGCCATTCACTTCGGCGCTTTTAACGACGGACGCGGCCTGTCTCTGGCAGTGCTGCTGCGCAGCCGCTACGGCTTCGAAGGTGATCTGCGCGCGGTAGGCGATGTCCATCACGACCTCGTGCATTACCTCGTGCGCTGTGGATTCACGAGCTATGAATTGCCGGACGGACGCGACGTGGAGGTCGCCCTGCGCGGCACGGATGTCTACAGCCGCTACTACCAGCCCTGCATTGCCGAGGCACATCAGGACATGCTGAAAAGAGTTGCATAACCGCACGAGCGCTCGCATCGTGCGCGCATGCACGAGTCCATTGTCAGCTCCCTTTTTCTGATTTTCACCAGCGCTGCCGTGCTCGCCACGGTAGCGCTCTACACCCGACAACCGCTGCTGGTCGCCTACATCGCGCTAGGTGCGCTGCTAGGCCCCTATGGCGCAGAGCTGGTGACCGACGCCCGGCTGCTCTCCGAGATCGCCGAGTTCGGTATCGTGTTTCTGCTATTCCTCATCGGCATGGATCTGCCGCCCGCGAAGCTGCGCAACATGTTCGGCGAGACCATGCTCACCGCACTCGGCACCACGGTGGTGTTCTTTGCCGCCGGCTACGGGCTGATGCTGGCATTCGGATTCACACAGACAGAAGCGCTCGTTACCGGCACGGCGTGTGTGTTTTCGAGCACGATTCTCGGCATCAAGCTGTTGCCCACCACGGTACTGCACCACCGCCACGTGGGTGAGATCGTGGTCAGCATTCTGCTGATTCAGGACCTGCTGGCCATCTTCGCCCTGATCCTGCTCACCGGCAGCGGTGAGGATACCGTCACGCACCTGGGCCTTGCGCTGCTGGCACTGCCGGTGCTCATCGCCTTCGCCTGGGCGATGGTGCGCTGGGTGCTGTTGCCGTTGCTTGCGCGTTATGACGCCTTCCGCGAGTTTCTGTTTCTGTTGTCTCTCGGCTGGTGCCTGGGCCTTGCGAGCCTCGCCGAGTTCATCGGCCTGTCCCACGCCATCGGCGCCTTCATCGCCGGCGTGGCGCTCGCCACCAGCCCGATCTCACAGTACATCGCCGAAAGCCTGCGGCCGTTGCGGGACTTTTTCCTGGTGCTGTTCTTCTTCTCGGTGGGCGCCGGTATCGACCCTGCGCTACTGATGGATGTGCTGCTGCCGGCCGTGTTGCTGGCGCTGGGCCTGATCGTCATCAAACCCGTCACCTTCGCCTGGCTGCTGAAATGGCAGAAGGAATCCAGCGGCGCCGGTTGGGAGGTGGGTTACCGGCTGGGGCAGGCCTCAGAGTTCTCTCTACTGCTCAGCTACACCGCGTTCAGCAGCCTGCTCATCAGCAACGAGGCGGCGCACGTCATCCAGGGCGCCACCATTCTCACGCTGCTGCTGAGCTCCTACCTGGTGATCTTCCGCTACCCCAGCCCCATCGCCGTGAGCGAGCGCCTGCGGCGTGACTGAAGAGCGCCTGCGGCGTGAATGAAGACGGATGCGGCGTGACTGAACGCAGGCTGTTAAGCGGCGCCTACGTCCACGACCTTTCTGCCAAACACTCCGCCCTTGAGGATCGAGGCGATGGCGTCTGGCAAGTCTGCCAAACCAATTGTCTCGGCTACCGGCGACAAATCCATCGTCCATTCGCCGCCCAGCTTTTCCCATAGCGCGCGCTTGTGGGCGATGGGCAACTCCACAGAATCGATGCCGAGCAGGTTGACGTGCCGCAGGATGAACGGCAGCACCGTTGTACCCGGAATCTCCGGCGAGGCGGCAAGGCCACAGGCTGCCACGCTCGCACTGTGTTTCAGCGACTTGATGGCATTGCCGAGGATCACTCCGCCCACGGTGTCCACGGCTCCTGCCCAACGCTCCGCCAGCAAGGGCCGCTCAGCGCCTGCCTCCGCCTCCTCGCGGCTGAGAATGGTGGTAGCGCCCAGAGCTTGCAGCGCCGCAGCTTTGTCTGCTTTGCCGGTGACAGCGGCAACCTGGTACCCGAGCTTCGCCAGCAGCGCCACGGCCACGGTTCCCACGCCACCCGAGGCGCCCGTCACCAGCACCTCGCCAGCATTCGCATCAAGCCCCATGACGAGCAGCTTCTCGACCGCCAGCGCGGCGGTAAAGCCAGCCGTACCGAGCACCATGCTGGAGTAGGCATCGAGGCCGGCAGGCATTCGCACGACCCAATCAGCCGGCACGCGAATGCGCTGACCGTAGCCGCCGGGCGTGTTCATGCCGAGGTCGTAGCCCATCACCAGCACCGCGTCACCCGCGGCGAAGTCAGCGCTGCCGCTTTCTACGACGGTACCGGCCGCATCGATACCCGGCGTGTGCGGAAACTTCCGCGTCACCCCGGGGTTACCCGTGGCTGACAAGGCATCTTTGTAGTTGAGTGACGAGTAGGCAACATCGATCAGTACGTCCCCCGGCGGCAGGTCGCCCACCTCGCGGTCCACCATCGTGTAGCTGAACCCGGTATCCCCTTTCTCCACCCAGAACGCTTTGAACGCCATGCCGACTCCTATCGATTCCACAATGGCGTAAGAAACGCCGAAATTCTGCCCAGGAGCGCCTGGGCTTCCCCCAGCAACCGCTCCAGCGGTTTTCTGTGCTCCACCCAGCGCACCTCGAACACATCGCGCTCCTCACAGGCGCTGGTCACGTATTCGTCGCTGGTGCACAGCGCATCCACCAACTTGCGCTCGATGGCTCGCTGCCCATACCAGGCCTCACCCGTCGCTACCGCATCAATGTCGAGCACCGGACGCTGCTCGCGCACGAACTCCTTGAACAGCGCGTGCGTATCCTCCAGCTCCTCGATGAACTTGCGCCGGCCTTCATCAGTGTTCTCACCAAACACGGTCATGGTGCGCTTGTACTCACCCGCCGTGAGCACCTCCCAATCCACGTCGTTCTTCTCGAGCAAGCGATGGACGTTGGGCATCTCAGCCGCCACACCGATGCTGCCGACCAGCGCAAATGGCGCCGCCACCACCTTGTTGGCCACGGCCGCCATCATGTAGCCGCCGGAAGCTGCAACCTTGTCCACCGCGATGGTCAGCGGGATGTTCTGCTTGCGAATGCGATGCAGCTGAGACGCGGCCAGACCGTAGTGCGGCACCATGCCACCCGGGCTCTCCACTCGCACCAGCACCTCGTCGGCAGACTCAGCCAGGGTCAGTACGGCGGTGATCTCGCGGCGCAGATGGTCCACGCGACTGGCCTGAAGATCGCCGTCGAAGGACAGGACGAACAGGCGCGATCTCGCGGTCTCGTCCTTCGCTGCCTTCTTGGCAGCTTTGGCTTCGGATTTGCGACGGGTCTTCAGGACATCGGGGCTGTACACCGCCTCCTCCACCGCGTGCCGAAGGTCCTCCAGCCGATCGTTGAGCTTCATCACCTCAATGTGTCCACCGGAGTGGTGCGTCTGCCGCTGCCCCATGGCAAACGACACTGCCAGCACGACGATGATAGCGACCACCACCGTCGCCGCCTGGGCGAGAAAGAGCAGATACTCGTAGAGGTATTCCAAGTAGATTTACCGGCGGGGAAAAAGCCGGCTACTGTAGCGTCGAAGGCGCCGCGGGTTCAAGGTAAGCTCCGCACATGGACACCAACACCCTGATCGAGCGGCTGAAGGCCGCCTACCATGCACCCGCCGCGCAGGACTTCGACGCCGTAGTACGGCTCGACCTCGGCAGCCAACCCCACGTGATTCTGCGCGTTCATCATGGGGCCATGCGCCTTCACCCAGCCGCAGCGGACGACCAGGCCGATTTCACGCTCTACTTCACAGACGCCGAGCAGGCGCTCGCATTGCTCACCGGTCAGGCAGACCCCGTGGCCGCATTCATGGCCCACCAGTTTCGCGCCGACGGCTACCTGATCCTGGTGTTCAGCGTGTTGGCACTCTTTCGCTAGCCGTCCACAGACAGCCAATGGCTGGGTGACCCGCTAGCCCTTGCGCTCGTTGACGAAAGCATCAATGAGCCAGCGGGAGATGGCCGTAGGCGGCGGTACGTTGGGCATGTCGTCGAAACGGAACCAGCGCGCGTCGGCGATCTCCCCTTCCTGACAAACGATGTCGCCACCCGCATAGTCCGCGTGATAGCCGAGCATCAGCGAGTTGGGGAATGGCCAGCTCTGGCTGCCGAAGTAGCGCAGGTTGCTCACCCGAATACCCACTTCTTCCAACACTTCCCGGTGTAGGGTCTGTTCGACCGACTCCCCGGGCTCTACGAAGCCAGCCAGCGTCGAGTAAAAGCCGGTGGGCCAGTTTGCATTGCGGGCAAGCAACATCTCGTCGTCGCGACGCACCAGCACGATGATGCTCGGCGACAGTCGCGGGTAGGCAATGTGGCCACAGGCCGGACAGGCCTTGGCCCGGTCGTTGTGGTGATCGGCGGTTTGCGCACCGCAGCGCCCGCAGAACTGGTGGGTGTTGTGCCAATCGATGATCTGCTGCGCACGGCCCGCCAGGTAGAAGATCGGTGAATCGACGCGCCCGAGCCAACCGCGCAGATCCGAAGCCGCGTAGCCTTCCGGAATGCTGCCCTCGGCTTCCACGGCGTAGCAGGAATTACCACGGTACTCGCCGAGGTAGTGGCGGCACTTGACCTGCACGTCCAGCCAGCGGAATGCATCGCCATCGATCGGCTCCGGCATACCGCGGCTGGGTACGCTGACGAGCTGACCATCGAGAAAAAGGAAGTACCAGGCATCCTCGCTCGTGCCCTGCGGTGGCGTTAACAGGGACTCGAAATCATCTGGTTCGTTCGGCCACATGGGAAATCGTCTCTCCAATCGTCGTTCGGTGTCAGGGTTCTGGCGCCGGTAATCTGGTCTATGTGATGGGCTTCATAGGTACCACAATTGCAGGCGATCTGTCGAAACCCGCGCACCAAGCACGACCTATACTTTGCTGATAATCTCGGCAGAATAGGACGTGCTCGATGTCGCTCGTGCAACCAAAGATCAATCAAGGGACCAGTTTCAGGATGCAACAGGGAACCATGAACGCACTGTGGGGCAACTTCCTCGGCAGCGCGCCTGACTGGTACAAGAAGACCATCATCGTCTTTCTCGTCGCCAACCCCATCGCTCTACTACTCGTTGGCCCCTATGTCACCGGCTGGATGCTGGTGCTGGAGTTCATATTCACTTTGGCCATGGCTCTGCGGTGCTACCCGCTGCAACCGGGCGGGCTTCTGGCGATTGAAGCCATTCTCATCGGCATGACAACGCCCGAAACCGTGCGCACCGAGGTATTCAGCGCCTTTCCGGTCATTCTGCTGCTGGTGTTCATGGTGGCAGGCATCTACTTCATGAAAGATCTTCTGTTGTTCACCTTCACGAAGATCCTGCTTGGGGTGCGCTCAAAAGCCCTGCTGGCGTTCATGTTCAGCATCGTTGCCGCCTTTCTTTCTGCCTTTCTCGATGCTCTGACCGTTACCGCAGTCATCATCAGCGTCGCCGTGGGTTTCTACTCGGTGTATCACAAGGTGGCTTCAGGCAAGCAGTTCAAGGACGACCATGAACACGGCACTGACGATGAGCTGCACGAGCACCATCGCGAGGACCTGGAACAGTTCCGCGCCTTTCTGCGCAGCCTGTTGATGCACGGTGCCGTCGGCACCGCGCTGGGCGGCGTGTGCACCACGGTGGGCGAGCCGCAGAACCTGCTGATCGCCGCCAAAGTAGAGTGGGACTTTGTCCAGTTCTTCCTGCGCATGGCGCCCATCACCATGCCGGTACTGGTCGTCGGCCTGATCACCTGCGTGTTGCTGGAGAAGACCAAGACCTTCGGCTACGGCACCCTGCTGCCCGAACGGGTACGGGAAATCCTTGCGGCGTACGACGACGAACAAACGGCACAGCGCTCAACACGCGATGTGGCGCGCCTCATCGTGCAGGGAATCGCCGCGGTGTGCCTGGTGCTGGCGCTGGCATTCCATGTGGCGGAGGTCGGATTGATCGGCCTCATGGTGATCGTCATTCAAACCGCCTTCAACGGTGTGGTGGACGAGCACCAGATCGGTCACGCGTTCGAGGAAGCGTTACCCTTTACCGCTCTGCTGGTGGTGTTCTTCGGCATCGTCGGCGTCATCCACGACCAGCACCTGTTCGCTCCGGTGATCACCTGGGTGCTGAGCCTGGAGCTGTCCATGCAGCCGGGCATGTTCTACATTGCCAACGGCGTGCTGAGCGCCATCAGCGACAACGTGTTCGTGGCCACTGTCTACATCAACGAGGTGGTTGCTGCCTTCAATGCCGGCACCATCGACAGGGAGCACATGAACCTGCTGGCCGTGGCCATCAACACGGGCACCAATATCCCGAGCGTTGCAACCCCCAACGGTCAGGCGGCGTTCCTGTTCCTGCTCACCTCGTCGATTGCGCCGTTGATCCGCCTGTCGTACGTGCGGATGGTAGTGATGGCTCTCCCCTACACCGTCGTCATGGGCATCACCGGTTGGGTGTGCGTGCACTACTTTTTGTAAATCGAGCCTCGCGGCGGCAGCCCGTTAGACGGGTTGTTGCCGCCACACCGCAGCGCCAGACTGTTGTTCCAGCATTTCCAGGTAAGCCTCATGCGCGGCGGCCTCGTCCACGGATGCCATAACCACTTTCAATGGTGCACGATCAGCGGATAACTTCCGCTCGGCTTCTGCACCACCAGCACCGCCCGAGTCTGCATCGCCACCGAACAACGCGGTCTGCCCGCCCGTCATCATGAGATAGACGTCGGCGAGTATTTCCGCATCGAGCAGCGCGCCGTGCAGCACCCGGCTCGAATTGTCGATTTCGTAACGACGGCAAAGCGCATCGAGGTTGTTACGCTGGCCAGGGTGCTTGTTGCGGGCGAGTTCCAGGCTGTCCACGACGCGGCAATGATCCGTCATGCGGCGCAGCGGGCCATCCAAAAGGCTCAGCTCATAGTCCAGAAACGTGATATCGAAGGGCGCGTTGTGGATGATCAGCTCCGCACCGTCGACGAAAGCAAGAAATTCTTCCACCACGTCGCGAAACAACGGCTTGTCGGCAAGAAAGTCCTCGCTGATGCCATGCACCTTCTGAGCGCCTTCGTCGATGGCCCGCTGTGGGTTCAGGTAGCGATGAAAGTGATTGCCCGTCAAACGCCGGCCGATAAGCTCCACCCCGCCGATCTCGATGATCCGGTGTCCCTGCTCGGCTTCCAGGCCGGTGGTTTCCGTATCCAGTACGATCTGCCTCACCCGCCTGACTCCTGCACATCCGCATCAAGCATGGCATCGATGGCATCGTTGGCCGCCTGATCCACCCGTTCGTTTTCGTCGTGACCACTGTGGCCCTTGACCCACTGCCACTCCACGTCGTGCTTGCTTGCAAGCGCATCGAGGCGCTCCCACAGGTCCTGATTGACCACTGGCTTCTTGCTGGCGGTTTTCCAGCCGTTGCGCTTCCAGCCATGCACCCACTGGGTAATGCCGTTCATGACGTACTTGGAATCTGTGGTGAGTCGCACCTGACAGGCCCGTTTGAGCGCCGCCAAACCCTCGATTGCCGCGGTGAGCTCCATGCGATTGTTGGTGGTGTGCCGTTGCGCACCATTGATGAGGCGCTCGGTGTCACCCATTCGTAGAAGCGCTGCCCATCCACCCGGACCTGGGTTACCTCGGCATGCTCCGTCGGTGAAAATCTCGACGGTATCGCTCAGCGGTCCTCTCCCCGGAAGTCCACCCGAACCAGCTGTGCGCTGACCCGCGGGTACGCAACACCAGCCAGCTTGCCCACGGGGCGCTCCACCGTTCTCGCCAGTGGCGGCACACCGTAGGCCTGCTTCACCGCCGACAGCAGAAAGGTGTCCGCGAGAGGAATCTCGATACCGCCTGCGTCGTGCTTGGTGTATGGCAGTGCATCAGCCGACGGATCAGCATCCACGCTGCGCTGACGTCGAAACGGAAGGCCGTAGCTGACGTAGCGCACGGGGCCTTCGAGCTGGAAACCGAGCACGGTCAACCAGTCGAGCAGGCGGATGGGGTTGACGAACCGGGTTCGGGAGAACATGTCCGGTAGAAGCCGCGCGTAGGCCCTGCGAACCCCCAGCAGGCTCCAGGGGTTGAATGCGGCGAGGACCAGCCGCCCGCCTGGCTGCATCACGCGCGCCACCTCACGCAACGCCGTCCGCGGATCCTTGAGCGTTTCCAGACCGTGATGAATGACAAAGGCATCCACGCAACTGTTGGGTAGCGGCAAATGCGCAAGCTCCGCCTGCAAAAGCACCGCATCGGATTCCGTCGGCAGGCTTGTCTGGTCCTGGGTCGCAACGAAAAACCGGTTGCGCACCATGCACCGCTGCATGGAGGCCGTCGCCTCTGCGCAAGCACCAGCCCACACCAGCGTATCCCCGTGACAGCGGCGCACGAAGTGCACGAGCGCGGGCTGCGTATCGTTGAGGATCCTCCGGCCAACGACGGAGCGCGTCCACGGCCGTTCGCGGCGGCTCAATGCCGGTTGGATGTTGTCTTCAGATTGGTTTGTCAAGAATTGCCAACTGATCTGGGTTGCAGCAAAGTACCCATTGTAGCGAGCATCGGCTACAGAGCAATTAACACAGAGCAATTGATAGAGCGATACCACCTTGATCGGCGGACTTGCTCCACGGCAAAAGCGTCAATAAGAACGCGCCAGATCGTCCAATTGCCGCCTGCATTCAGCACATGCACGTCAGTGTGCGCAGGTACTCGGACACACGCGTCCATCGCGATCAATATCGGTCGGTGCTGCGATAGAGGACACATGAGGCTGCATCATGATCATGCCCAACTGGCAGCGCCCGCTCGCGCTCTCCATACTGCCGCTCTGGCTCAGTGCCTGCGCCTTCACAGGCCAGGTGCCACAGCCCGTAGACACTAGTCTCGACCGGCAGCCATTTCCGGCCATCGCCCTTGGTGCTGAAATGGCGCCACCCAACATCGTGCCGAAGATCCATGTAGCGCAGCCACCAATGGTGTGGGAATCGCTGCGCGAACGAATGGCGCTGGAACACCACTTGAGCAACCGCGCGGTGAAGGCAGAGCTCCGCTGGCTGCAGCGCAACCGCGACTACTTTGTGCGCCTGGCGCCGCGCTTCAGCCGCTATCAGTCCTACATCCACCAGGCGGTCGCCGAGCGCGGCATGCCAGCGGAGATCGCCCTGCTGCCGCTCGTGGAAAGCGCCTTGAACCCATACGCCATGTCTCCGGATGGGGCCCACGGCCTCTGGCAGTTCATGCCGGCAACCGGCAAACGCTTTGGCCTGCAGCGCGACTGGTGGCAGGACAGCCGGCGTGACCCGGTGCTCGCCACGAAAGCGGCTCTGGACTATCTGAGCTACCTGCACCGGCGCTTTGGCGACTGGATGCTGGCAGTGGCTGCCTACAACACCGGCGAGGGCAACCTGCAAAAGGCACTGAGGCAGGCTCAACGCCAGCATGGGCATCCGGTGCGGGACTTCTTTGCGCTACGCCTGCCGCGGGAGACACGCAGCTATGTGCCCCGGCTGCTGGCAGTGTCGGCGGTGGTCGCCAATCCCAGCAAGTTCGGTATCACGCTGCCTGAGGTGCGTGACCGAATTCCATTCCGTACGGTGTACCTGAAGGATCAGTACGATCTGTCAGTCGCAGCAAAAACCCTCGACCTCGACCCATCGGAAGTGCGTTCATGGAACCCGGCGCTGAAGCAGTGGGCGACCCCACCTGCGGGCGCCAGGCACGCCCAGGCTCTGAACATCCCGGTACATCTCGCGAGCCGCGCGCAGGCGGCGCTGGATGCGGTGCCTGCCTCAGAACGCCTGCAGTGGCATCGGGTTACCGTGCGCCAGGGAGACACCCTGTCGAGCATCGCCCGACGCTTTGGCACTTCGGTGGCAACGGTTCGCTCCTCAAACAATCTGCGCTCGGATCTGATCCGCGTGAACAGCGTGCTGCGTGTGCCCGCCGGCGGACGCGCGTTCGTAGCCTCGGCGGAGGAATCCCGCATCCATACGTACCGGGTACGCGCCGGAGACAGCATGTGGGGAATCGGTCGAAAGTTCGGCGTCAATCACAAAGCGATCATGCGCTTGAACGGTATCGGTCCTCGTGACGTGCTGCGCATCGGCCAGCGC
>JAUILW010000705.1 GCA_030432795.1 Gammaproteobacteria bacterium | reverse complement strand
CCGTCCAGGTCCGAGCCGGGTTGTATTTGGTCGTTACCAGGCGGTGGCGTGGGTCAACGGGTGTCGCAACCGGTGCGCCCAGATACACATCGCCAAGACCAAGCACGAGATAACTCGCATCGAAGACTGTGCGTTTCACCTCCGCCTGGTCCGCAAGACCATTGATGCGGCGGATGAACTCAATGTTGTCAGGGCACCAGGGCGCATCCGCTCGCACGCTGCTCATGTACCGTTCGATGGCAAGCCGACACGCCGGGTCATCCCATGAA
Organism: Gammaproteobacteria bacterium; assembly: GCA_030432795.1. Taxonomy (GTDB): domain Bacteria; phylum Pseudomonadota; class Gammaproteobacteria; order Pseudomonadales; family Azotimanducaceae; genus SYFY01. The sequence goes on along the minus strand of JAUILW010000705.1, from coordinate 1,735 downwards.
AGGGGCATATGCAACACCCGGGAGGGCAACGCCGTGGGCTTCGTGCTGTTTGCTTCCAGCAGATAAGATTGCAGCGCACCGATCAAGGTCTCAGCCTTCCAACGTTGCTGGTCGAAACGAATCTGCAATGAGCGGATACCAGGGGTCATTTCGACAACGCCATCGATCGGATGCTCGGTGAGCAGCCGCATCAGAACATGCACCATTACGCGCACTGAAATGTCGAGTACCGGCGGCCCGAACTCCACCAGCAGCCACTCCTGACCGCAGCGACGAATGACTATTGGAATCTCGGCGCCTCGCTCCGGTCGCTGCCAGAGCACTGGCGATCGATGGTGAGATTCGCTGGGTTCCAGATTGTCGATCAGCGCCTTTCCTGGGGCTGCAAGGTACACAGACTGCGCCGAGCGTGCGCTTCTGGCATGGGCCTCCGAAACACTTGCGAGACTCAACTCGTCACCGGGGCGAAGCTGACCGAGCTTCCAGCGATCGGCATCTATCACCACCGCCGGGCACACGAAACCTCCCAGCGATGGACCGTCCGGCCCAAGAATTACCGGCATGTCCCCGGTAAAATCCATCGCGCCAAAAGCGTAGGCGTTATCGTGAATGTTCGAAGGGTGCAGGCCGGCTTCCCCTCCGTCCTCACGGGCCCATACCGGCTGCGGCCCAATGAGCCGTACGCCGGTACGGCTGGAGTTATGGTGCACGCGCCAGCGCGCTGCGAAAATCTGCTCCATATCTTCTCGGGTAAAGAAGTCAGGGGCGGTATGAGGACCAACAAGCACGCGCAAACAGTGGCGAGCCGACAGGTCAGGCGGAACCAGCGCACCGATAGATGGCAAAGGGCCGGAACCCGGCTTCCAGCGCAACACATCTCCGGTACGCAGCGCCCTTCCATCATGGCCACCCATCGCGCCCAGCGTGAAGGTCGCCGTGGATCCCATGACGGGCCTGGCATCGACGCCTCCTTGCAGCAGCAGGTAGCTGCGCATGCCGTCCTGCGTGCGGCCGATATCGAGCACCTGTCCAGGCTCGACATGGATAACCTGACAGGTCGCAACCGCGCATCCATCCAAGCTCGCACCGGTATCTGCACCGGTCAATACGATGTGCGTGGCGCTACGGAATTTGAGGGTCGGACCTGCGTGCACGATTTCCAGACCCGCAGCACCTTCTTCGTTGCCGAGCAGCACGTTTCCCAACCGGAACGACAGATCGTCCATCGGTCCCGATGGCGGTACACCCACTTCCCAGTAACCTTGCCGCCCAGGGAATGCCTGTACCGTGGTCTGCAGGCCAGGGCTGAGCACCTCGAATTCCCGAGGTTCATAAATCAGTGAGGCCAAAGAGCTCGTGCTCATGGTCGCATTGAAGAAAGACGACTGGCTCAGCGCTTCGCAGAGGTAGTCCCGGTTCGTGGCGATACCGTAGGTTTCGGAACGGCGCAGCGTTTCAAGCAGTTCCACGATTACCGACGGGCGATCCGGCGCCCAGCAGACAACATTCGCAAGCAGTGGGTCGAACTGGCGCGGCACCACACCACGGCCCACGATCCAGGTGTCGATGCGGGTGGTATCGGGGTACTGGACGTAGATGTCACCGGGTGTCGGTCGAAAGTCGTGATAGGGATCTTCTGCATACAGCCGGGCCTGCATCGCCACGCCCTTCGGTGAGAGCGACGCCGAGAGGCTTGCTACAGACGGCAACTCACCAGCGGCCTGGAGCAGCATCC
>JAUILW010000704.1 GCA_030432795.1 Gammaproteobacteria bacterium | reverse complement strand
GGCGTCGTAATCCCGGCCACGCACCGTGTCAACCAGCTGCCACGGGATGAGGTGGCTGACGAGGTGGCGCAGGTTGCGGAGGAACTGACGAGGATTCACGCCGCCACCCCGCACACCGTGAGCAGGAAACTCAATGCCGCGACCGCCTGCTGTGAGACGACGCCGTTACCCACAATCCGCAACGCATCATTGCGGGAAATGCCGGGAACGGCGGTGACCCACCCGGCAGGCCAGCCCATCATCCACTCACTGAACGCGGCGTTAAGTCGTGGGTTGCCTTTGCTGTTCGGCTCAGTGGGTGCCGGGGCGGGGCGTGTGAGTTGCTCCCACCGGGCGATAGCGGGACCGTACTTGCCCCACATCTCGGTTGATGCCATGCCCATGTCGAGCAGTTGGACGTGATGCCCTTGTGCGAGCCGATTGTTGGGGTTGTTGGGGCCGCCACCTATGCCGTCGCTTGCAGATGGCGTGGGTAGGAGTTCGTTGACGGCGGTGTCGTTCAGGTTGGCAAACGGTTTCGTCATTGCCGCGAGTTGTTCAGGGGTGCGGGCACCGGTCCCGTCGTGCGTTGACGGCGTGGGTAGGAGTGCCCCTGTCAGGCATGTGGTGTCACCGCGCTGGTTGTGGCCCTTGCCGTCCCGCGAGGTCGGCGTGGGCAGGAGGTTGCGCTGAACTTCGATGGCGAGTGAATTGCCGTGCCCGTTGCCGTTGCCGTGGCGCTGCTTCGCGTCTGCGGTCCACTGGTCCCACCACTCAACGGTTTTCCCGTCACCCATGTCATTGACCACAGGTGTCGGTAGGAGGTCGCCGTTGCTGTAAGCCCGTGCGACACCCGGCAATAACAACTCGTCTGAGCGGGAACCGGAGCGGTTCAGGTGCCCGCCCGTGCCGTCAGCGGTCTGCGGTGTGGGAAGGAGGTCTACAGGTTTATCACTGCCACATCCAGCGATGCTCCCGACTGGTGACCGTTTCCCGGCTTCCCGCCCCTGCGCCCGTGCCCGTTCGGCGACATCCCCGTTTCGGGGGTGGGCAATAACGAAGAGGCGTTCTCGGCGGTGCGGGGCACCGACATCGGAAGCTCGAACGCTGCACCACTGCGCGTCATACCCGTCGCGGGCCAGGTCTGCGAGTACGGAATCGAACCCCATAGACCGGTGTCCGGCCACATTCTCCAAGATGACGTATCTGGGTCTAACTCTGCGAATTGCTTCGGCGAAGTGGGGCCAGAGGTGTCGGGCATCGGATGTTCCTTTGCGTTGTCCAGCGGCAGAGAAGGGCTGACAGGGGTAACCCCCGCACAGGATGTCGACGGGCTCCACACTCGCCCAGTCGATGTCGGTGATGCTGCCCAGGTTCGGCACGCCGGGATAGTGGTGGGCCAGCACTTTGGATGCTGCCGGGTCGATCTCGGAATGCCACACCGTGGTCGCGCCGAACACGTGCTCGACGGCACGGTCGAGACCTGCGGCACCGGAGAAAAGTGAGCCGAGTTTCATCACCAGCCACCTCGCTGCCGCATCACACGTTTCCCCGCCAACTGCAGTGACCGGATTTCGTCGGCCTGCGCGGCGGCGAGTGCCGTCAACTCCTGCACCCGCACCCACAGCTCAGCGTTTTCGTCGCGGAGCCGGTCCAGTTCGGCGGCGGCTTTCTCCCCGGTGTGGGCATCCACCGACCGATACAACGGGGCCGTCACCGCTCAGCCTCAGCGTCTTGGAGTGCTTCGGGTTTGACGCCGTTGGCCCAGTCCGCGCCCTCACCCTGACGCTGATAGTCCGGCCGGTCGTAATCGCGTTCGACCAGTGGCCGATACTTGGCATCCAGTTCAGCCATCCGCTCATCGGAGGTGAACCAGTCCCGCCACCGCAGCATCGGCAACACGTCGGCCTCGATGAGCATGTAGGTGGTGTTCTCGTCCTCGTAGACGAGGTTGTCGGGATCATCAACATCGACGGTGAAGTACGAACGGTGTTGGCTCGCTGACTGGTTGAGCATCGAATACCAACCCCACC
>JAUILW010000703.1 GCA_030432795.1 Gammaproteobacteria bacterium | reverse complement strand
GGAGTAAGGGATCTGGTTGGGCGTCGCCATCAGCCCCACGGCTGATGTGATGTTCACGATGCATCCGGCGCCGCGCTCGCGCATGCCCGGCAGCACCGCTTGGATGCAGCGCACCGCGCCAAAGTAGTTGGTCTCGAACATCTGTCGATGCTCTGCATCCGGCGTGAGCTCGAGCGGCGAAGCGCCCCCGATACCGGCATTGTTCACGAGCACGTCGATAGGACCATCCGCCTGCGCTGCCGCAAACGCAGCAGCAACCGAGGCGTCGTCGCAGATGTCCAGCTGGATTGTTTCGACCGGTAGAGACTCCTCAGCGGCGGCCGCCTCGAGCGGGCCTGCCTTGCTGAGATTGCGCATGCCGGCAAACACACGATAGCCGTTCCGCGCGAAGTGGAGGCTTGTGGCAAGCCCAATGCCTGTGCTGGTGCCGGTGATCAAAGCGGTTTTCATGAGCGGTCATCCGAAAGGGTTGCGCCGAATTCTATGTGGTCTTCGGCTTCTATTCACGGCGCATCCGCATCGCTATGCTGAATCTCCAGCAGGAGGTGCACGCAATGCCGGACTATCGCGAACAGGACGTCCCCGACCAGAGTGGTAAAACCATCTTCATTACCGGCGCAAACACCGGCATCGGCTACGAGGCTGCGCGGGTGCTGGCAGAGCGCGGCGCGCGTGTTCTGCTCGGCTGCCGTTCTGAAAAGAAGGCTGAGGAAGCCATGAGTAAGATTCGCTCAAACGCGCCGCACGCCGAACTCGAGTGGGTGCCGCTGGATCTCGCAAGCCTGGCATCGGTCAGCGAAGCAGCAGGTCGGGTGAGTCAGGAAGCGCGCCTGGATGTGCTCGTCAACAACGCCGGCGTCATGGTGCCGCCGCGCGAAGTCACCGTAGATGGCTTTGAGCTGCAGTTCGGCGTGAACCACCTCGGCCACTTCGCGCTCACCCATCAACTGCTCGACAAGCTGCGGGAAACCGATCACTCACGTGTGGTCACGGTCAGCAGCAACGCGCACAAAGGCGGACGTATCGACTACGACGACATCCACGCTGAGCAGCGCTACAGCCGCCTTGCGCGCTACCAGATGAGCAAATTCGCCAACATCCTGTTCATGTATGAGCTGCAGCGCCGATTGGCGGCAAACGGTTCGTCCTGCATCTCAGTGGCCTGCCACCCAGGGGGCTCCGCTACTGAGCTCGGCAGACACATCCCGCCCTGGTTCGCCCTGCTCCTGTTGCCGATGACGCTGATCATGAACTCTGCCGCAGAGGGCGCGCTGCCCACCTTGATGGCGGCGACGGCGCCAGAGGTGGAGGGTGGAGACTACTTCGGGCCGATGCGCTGGGGCGAGATGGCCCACTCCGCGGAGAAAGTGCAGACGGATCGTCCCTCGAGGGACGAGGCCGATGCGCAGCGGCTGTGGGATCTATCCCTTTCGCTCACGGGGGTGAGCGACGCCACGCAGACGACGGGCTGACCCGGCTCATTCCGCAACGGTGCCGCGATCCCTCGCCAGCCCACGCGTGCGCAGGTGACTTAGGATCCGCATGTGCATGAGCTGCCCGTCGCCGATGCTGGCGTAGCTGCACGGGTAGCGGAACAGCGTCTTGGGCTGGCGCAACTCTCCTGGCATCTCCACGTTCACCAGAACCGACCAGATCAGCTGATCCGCTGTGGGCGGGAGCGCTTCCACCTCGGCCTGCTCAACGAAGTTCAGATAGGGCTGGGTCTGCTCCCCCGTGACCTTCGCAGGTTTCACCGCAATACGCCGCTCCACGAAGTTGCGGAATCGATCACCGTCGGTCGACGCGGAGATCGCCCAGGTGGCGTTGAAGATGCTGGACCACGTCCAGTGATCAAAGAGGTTCAACCAGCCGGTATTGTCCGGATGATCGGCTTCCCGTTGCGTGTCACCGCCAGCTCTCGCTCCTACCTCAAATCCTTCCAGACCTCGGATCTCTTACCTCGAAGCCCGCCAACCGAAATGAACTTCACCGCTGCGGTATGTCGTAATACCGCTCGAAATCCGCC
>JAUILW010000073.1 GCA_030432795.1 Gammaproteobacteria bacterium | reverse complement strand
GTGGTCCGCTTCGAATAGGAGCGAGCAGTGACGGTAAAGGCCCTCGGCTATGTGCGCATCGAGATGCGTGATCCGCAAGTCTGGCGGCAAGTCGGCGAGGACATTCTTGGATTCTCCAGCGCTACGGCGGAAGACGGCAGCGTGCGCCTGCGCATGGACGCCGCGCCGTTTCGCTATCTCATCGAGCGAGGCGGCGACGATCGTTTCGTGGCAACCGGTTGGGAGTGTGAAGCGGATGCGTTCGACCGGCTGTGCGGCGCGCTGCGTGATGCAGGTGTGGAGCTGGAGGAAGGCGATGCAGCCGGTTGCGCGGCCCGCGCCGTGACGGCCTATGTGGCGGGGCAGGACCCGTCGGGCAACCAGTTTGAGCTGTTTCATGGCCGCACCCAGGCCGAAGGCGGCTTTCGATCCGGTATCGAAGGCCTGGGATATGTCGCCGACGATCTTGGCCTGGGCCACGCGGTGCTGCCGGCGCTGGCGCATGCGGAGACCTCGGCGTTCTACCGGGACGTGCTCGGCTTCGGCATCAGCGATGCGCTGACCCTGCCACCGCCGGTAGAGGGCGTGCCGGAGATGTGCATCCACTTCTATCATGCGGACAACCCGCGCCATCATAGTCTGGCGCTCTTCAATGGCCCGGCACCCTCGGGTGTGGTTCATCTGATGACGGAGATGCGCACACTCGATCAGGTAGGAGCGTGTCTGGACCGGGTCAAGGCAGCGGGCCTGCCCATTACCGCCAGCATCGGTCGCCACGAGAACGACCGCATGGTTTCCTTCTATTTTCTCTGCCCGGCGGGCATCCCCATGGAAGTGGGCTACGACGGCCTGCAACTGGACTGGTCCACATTCCAGCCCACCACGAGCACGGTAGGCGACGTGTGGGGCCATGAGTACAACTTTCCGGAGTAAGCGATGAGCGGGATCGACAAGACCACCACCGTGGAAGCCATCGCCGCCCAGGTGCGCAGCGGCATGACCATCGGCATCGGCGGCTGGGGCGGGCGGCGCAAACCGATGGCGTTCATCCGCGCGTTGCTCAACACCGACGTACGGGACCTTACCGTGGTCACCTACGGCGGCCCGGACGTGGGCATGCTGGCCTCTGCCGGCAAGCTGAAAAAGCTGGTGTTCGGCTTTGTTTCCATGGACACCATCCCGCTGGAAGCGCACTTTCGCAAGGCACGGCAGAACGGCACCATCGAGGTGATGGAAGTGGACGAGGGCATGCTGCAGCTTGGCCTGAAAGCGGCCGCCGCGCGGTTACCGTTCCTGCCCACCCGCGTGGGTTTTGCGTCGGATGTGCTCACCACCAATCCGCAGATCAAGACCGTACGATCCCCCTACGCTGACGGCGAGGAATTCGTAGCCATGCCGGCGCTGCCGCTGGACCTCGCGGTGTGTCACGTCAACGAGGTGGATGTGCTCGGCAATTCGCGTATCAGCGGCCCCGATCCGTTTTTCGACGAGTGGATCTGCCGCGCGGCGGATGTGGCCTATCTCACCGCGGAGCGCATTGTCGATACGAGTGCCTTCAACGACCCGATGATCGCCCTGCAGATGCCCATCGAACGCTCACTGGTGCAGGGCGTGGCAGTGGCGCGGTGCGGTGCGCACCCTACATCCTGCGGCCCGGACTACGGCATGGACGTGGTGCACATGCAGGCCTACAACGCCGCCGCGAAAGACGGCTGGGACGCCTACGTCGCCGAGTATGTGGCAGGCGTGGCGCATGCAGACTACATCGGCAAAGTGGGTGGCGAAGCGGCGGTTGCGCAACTGCCGCTGCCGGTTTTTTAGGAGGCACGATGAGCAACGACTACTCCCTGGCTGAACTGTGCATCTGTGCTGCGGCCGAAGCGTTTCGCGGCGAAGGCGAGCGGCTCGCCACCAGTATCGGCCTGGTGCCGCGCCTGGCGGCGGGGCTTGCCAAGCTCACCTTCGAACCGGGGCTGATGATGACCGATGGCGAAGCTTATCTCGTGTCTGAACCGGTGCCCGTAGGCCCGCGGGGCGAATACAAGCCGAAGATCGAAGGGCTGATGACCTACGAACGGGTGTTCGACATCATCTACAAGGGCAGGCGCCAGGCCATGGTCACGCCGGTGCAGGTGGACCGCTACGGGCAGATGAACATATCCGCGTTGGGCGGCACGTACGAGGCGCCGAAGACCGCGCTGCTCGGCGTGCGCGGCTATCCTGGCAACACGATCTCCAACGCCAATTCCATGTTTCTGCCCAGCCACGACAAGCGTACGTTCGTGGAGGGCGAGGTGGATATGGTCGGCGGCATCGGCTACAACCCGGCGCGCTGGCCCAACGGTGAGCAACCGAAGTATCTGGATCTGCGTCTCATCGTCACCAACCTTGCAGTGATGGACTTTGGCGGCGCCGACCACGCCATCCGTGTGGTGAGTCTGCATCCCGGCGTGACGTTCGACGAGGTGCAGGACAATACGGGCTTTGCGCTGCAAAAAGCAGAAGATCTCGGCGAGACACCCGCGCCAACGGACGCGCAGCTTGCGCTGCTGGCAGAGCGCCTGGACCCACACAACCTGCGCGCTGGAGTATTCAAAGACAATCCGCCGGGCCGTCGCGCCGCGTAATTCGGAGGTTTCCATGTCGGAAAAACAGACAGAAGAACAGCTCGAACTAGATCTGGAACTGGTAGACCGGGTGGAGGCAAATGTCGTCTACGAAGAGGACGAGCCGGTGCTCTACGAGGTGGTCAACCACGTGGCCTGGGTGACGCTGAACCGGCCGCAGCTGCACAACGCACAGAACAGCCAGATGCTCTACGCCCTGGACGACGCCTTTCAGGCGGCGGTGAATGACGATGCGGTGAAGGTCGTGGTGCTGCGTTCCAACGGCAAGCATTTCTCCCAGGGTCACGATATCGGCACGCCCGGCCGCGACTTCGAGCTGCCCATGGAACGTCGGCTGATGTGGTACGACCACACCAACAAGCCCGGCGCGGAAAAAGCCTTCGCCCGCGAGCAGGAGGTGTATCTGGGTTTCTGCAAGCGCTGGCGGCTGATGCCGAAACCCACCATCGCGCAGGTGCACAAGGGCTGCATCGCCGGTGGGCTCATGCTGGCCTGGATCTGCGACCTCATCGTCGCCTCGGATGATGCCTTCTTCCAGGACCCGGTGCTCACCATGGGATTCCCGGGTGTTGAGTACTTCGCCCATGCCCACGAGATGAATGTGCGCCGCGCCAAGGAGTTCCTTTTTCTCGGCGAGCGCATGACCGCGCAGCGCGCCTATGAGGTGGGCATGATCAACCGCGTGGTGCCGCGGGAGGGCCTCGAAGCGGAAGTGCGCGCCATGGCGGAGAAGATCGCCAAACAGCCGCGTCTGGGTCTTGCGCTGACCAAGCAGGCCTGCAACCACATCGAAGACCTGCAGGGCAAAACCACCGGCGTCGATGCGGTATTCGGCTACCATCACTTCGCGCACGCACAGAATTCGCTGGTCAAAGGCGACTACATTGCCGGCCACGACCTGGCGAGCATGGCGCGAGAGAACAAGAAAAAGGAAAGTTGAACACCGCCCTCACAGGTGCTTTGGGCTGCCGCTACCCCATCATTCAGACCGCTATGGGGTGGGTAGCCACTGCGGAGCTCGTGCAGGCGAGTGTGGCCGCTGGTGCGTTCGGTTTTCTCGCTGCCGCCGTGATGCGACCGGAGGCGTGCGAGGCTGCCATCGGCGCCATCAAGTCGCATACGAACCAGCCTTTCGGCGTCAATCTGCATTCCTTCCAGTCGGGTGTGGATCGCATCATCGACATCTGCATCGATCATGAAGTGGCGGCCATTTCCTATGGCCGCGCGCCGTCGGCCAAACTCATCGACAAAGTAAAGGCGAAAGGCATCCGCTGCGTGCCCACCATCGGCGCCGGCAAGCATGCCGCCAAGGCCGTGGCCATGGGCGCCGATGTGCTGGTTTGTCAGGGCGGTGAGGGTGGCGGCCATACCGGCGACACGCCGACCTGGCTGTTGCTGGCGCAGGTACTGGATGCGGACCTCGGCGTGCCGGTGGTGGCATGCGGTGGTTTTCGTGACGGGCGCGGCCTGGCGGCGGCCCTCACTTTCGGTGCCGATGGCATTGCCATGGGCACGCGCTTTCTGCTCACGCAGGAGAGTCCTACGCCGCAGGCTACGAAAAACTGCTACCTGTCGAGTGACGTCACCCGCATCCCGGTATCGACGAAGCTCGACGGTCTGCCGCAACGCATGATCCTCAACGAGCGGTTGCAGGCATTCGAGGAGGCATCAGCGTTGAGCATGCTCGTGCGGGCGCTGGTCAACGGCTGGCGTTTCAAGAGCCACATGGATTCGAGCCTCGTCGACATCATCCGCTCAGCCTGGTCCATGGCAAGAACTACCGATCTCACGTTCGCGCAAACCCTCATGGCCGCAAATGCACCCATGATCATTCAGAAAGCCATGGTCGAAGGCCGGCCGGAAGAAGGCGTGCTGCCGAGCGGCCAGGTGGCCGGTCTCATCGATGACCTGCCGACGTGCGAAGCGCTCGTCTCCCGCATCGTCGACGAAGCGCGCAGCCGCCTGGCGGCGGTCAACAGCAATGGAGCCCTACATGCCGTTTGAAACCAGTGTTTCCGAGCGCGTCGCCGAGCTCGTATTCAACCATCCGCCGGTGAACGCCTTCAGCGGCCGCATGTGGATGGAGCTACCCGACATCATCACGGGGCTCGGCCGGCGCCCGGATGTGCGCTGCCTGCTCATACGTGCTGAAGGGCGGGGTTTCTGCGCCGGAGTGGACATCAAGGAGCTGGCGGAAGATGCGGGCGCCATCGTCGAGGTCAACAAAGGCAACTTCCTCACGTACAAGGCCATCCACGACTGCGAGGTGCCGGTGGTGAGCGCACCGCACGGCTTCGTGCTGGGCGGCGGTATTGGCGTGTGCGGCGCATCCGACGCGGTGATTGCGGCAGACGACACCTACTTCGGCCTGCCGGAGATCGATCGTGGCGCCATGGGTGGCGCGTCGCACATGCAGCGCATGTTTCCGCACGCTATGGTTCGTGCTGCGTTCCTGACTGGCGGGCGCATCGAGGCCGCGGACGCCTACCGCGTTGGTGGTGTGGCGCAGGTGGTGGAGCGGGCGCAGCACATCGATGCGGCACGGGCGTTTGCTGCGGTCATAGCCTCGAAGTCCCGCGATGCGCTGCGCATCGCCAAGCAGGCGCTCAACGGTATTGAGCCCTTCGACGTGGATAAGAACTACCGCTGGGAGCAGGGCTTCACCTTCGAGATGTACATGCATGAGGACAGCCAGTCGGCGCGGGATGCGTTCGTGGAGTCCGGCCAGGCAGCGTCCTTCGACGACGAGAAAACGAGCTGAGAATGGATCTGACCTACACACCGGCGCAGCAGGCGTTTCGCTCCCAGGTGCGCGACTGGCTTACCGAACACGTGCCGGCAGAGCGGTTGCCGTCGTTCGATACCGCGGAAGGATTCGAAGCGCACCGCGCCTGGGAACGCACCCTCAAGCAAGGCGACTGGGGCATGGTGACCTGGCCGAAAGCCTACGGGGGGCGCGGTGCGGATCTCATCGAGTGGCTCATTTTCGAGGAGGAGTACTTCCGCGCCGATGCGCCGGGCAGGGTCAGCCAGAACGGTATCTTTCTGCTCGGCCCTACGCTCATGGAGTACGGCACCGAGGCGCAGAAGGCGCGTTTCCTGCCGGCCATGGCGGCCGGTGACGAGATCTGGGCGCAGGCGTGGTCTGAGCCGGGCGCCGGTTCCGACATGGCATCGATACGCACCCGCGCGATCCGCGATGGTAATGCGTACGTCATCAACGGGCAGAAGATCTGGTCGTCGCGGGCGGTGTTCGCCGACTGGTGCTTTGGCCTGTTTCGCACCGATCCTGACAGCAGCCGGCACAAGGGGCTGTCGATGATCCTGCTGCCTCTGAACTCACCGGGTATCACCATCCGTCCTATCGCCCAGCTCGACGGCGATCCGGGTTTTGCCGAGATCTTCTTCGATGACGTGCGCGTGCCGGCGGAAAATCTGCTCGGCCCGGAGCACGGCGGTTGGGGTGTGGCCATGGCCACGGCTGGATTTGAGCGTGGTCTGATGCTGCGTTCGCCGGCACGTTTTCAGAAAACCGCCGAGCGTCTGGTAACGCTCTGCCGAGCGCGGGGCGCGAACATCTCCGCGCAGACCCGCGCCCTGGTGGTGCAGGCATGGATGGATGCCCAGGCGTACTGCTATTCCACCTACCAGACGGCCGGTAAGCTCATGAACGGCGGTGCCGTCGGGCCGGAGACGAGCTGCAACAAAGTGTTCTGGTCCGAGCTCGACCGGCTCATGCACCGCACGGCGCTGTCCATCCTTGGCGCCGCTGGCGAGCTCGAGGCACCACAGGCGGCAGATGAGGCACGCTGGCTCGACGGCTACATGTTCTCGCTGGCCGGGCCCATTTATGCCGGTGCCAATGAGATCCAGCGCAACATCATCTCCGAGCGCGTGCTCGGCATGCCGAGGGCGTAGCGGTGCGGTTTGCTTACTCTGACGACCTGAGTGCGCTCAAAGAAGGTACCCGGGCGTTTCTGGACGGGCAGAGCCCGCCCGAGCGTCTGCGCCGCGAAGGCGGCCTCGAGCTCTGGCCGGCGCTCGAGGACATGGGGTTGGTGGATATCGCCGCTTCACTGCCGCTGGCTGAGGCGATTGCGCTGTTTGAGGAAGTCGGCCGCGCCGCATTGCCGGAACCGCTGGCGGATACCGCAGTGATCGCGGCACCGCTGCTGGAGTCATTAGGCGCCGCGGCACGGCGTCCGCAGGGTTCGCGTGTGGCGATATGTCACGCGGATGCACCTTACGCCAACCACGCGGATACGGCAGATTTCATCCTGATGGTCGACGAGCATCGTGTGGCGTGGCTTGCGCGCGACGCCGCCAGGCTTGAGCCGGTGCGCAGCATCGACCCGTGGCGCAAGCTGTTTACCGTGACGGGCGTTGGGGAAACCCTGGCCGAAGGAGATTTGGCGCGTGAGGCTTGTGCATACGCAGCGGCCCTGGGCGCGACCGCGGCTGCGGCAGAGCTGCTTGGCCTCGCCGATCGCATGATCGGCCTGGCGGTTGCCTACGCCGGCACGCGGGAGCAGTTCGGTCAGGCCATCGGCAGCTTTCAGGCGGTGAAACACCTGCTCGCCAATGCCCGTGTGAAGCTCGAGTTCGCGCGACCTGTGGTGTATCGCGCGAGCGCTGCACTGGATAGCCCGGTGGCGGTGTCTCATGCCAAGTTGGCAGCCACCGATGCGGCGCTGTTCGCCGCGGAGCAGGCGATACAGGTGCACGGCGGTATGGGCTACACCTATGAGGCGGACCTGCATTACTTCATGAAGCGGGCCTGGGCGCTGGCAGGCGTCTGGGGCAGCCGCGAGCGGCATCTTTCTTTGGTTGAGCAGGCCCTGCTCAATGGCGGCATCGCCATTGGCCCGCACCACAGTTTCGAATGTTAAGAGGAATACGTTATGCCTGAAGCCTTCATTATCGATGCATTGCGCACGCCTACCGGTCGCCGCCGTGGCGGCCTTGCCGAAGTGCATCCGGCGGATCTCGGCGGCCATGTACTCAAGGCGCTGGTGGAGCGTAATGACGTGCCGGCGGACGACTACGAGGACGTCATGTTCGGCTGCGTGGATACCATTGGCCCGCTGGCCGGCGACATTGCCCGCACCTGCTGGCTGGCGGCCGGCCTGCCGTTGCACGTGCCTGGCGTGACCATCGACCGGCAGTGCGGGTCCTCCCAGCAGGCCGTGCACTTCGCCGCGCAGGCGGTGATGAGCGGTACCGCAGATGTGGTGGTTGCCGGCGGTGTACAGGCCATGTCGCAGATTCCCATTTCCGCCGCCATGCTGGCCGGTCAGGAGTTCGGCTTTGGCGATCCGTTCACCGGCTCACCTGGTTGGGTGGAGCGGTTTGGCGACGGACTGGTCACGCAGTTCAATTCGGCGGAGATGATTGCCGAGAAGTGGAACCTGTCGCGGGAAGACCTCGAACGTTTCGCGATGACTTCCAACGAACGGGCCGTTGCCGCCATCGACGAGGGCCGCTTCGATCGTGAGATCGTGCCGCTCAACGGTGTCACACAGGACGAAACGCCTAGGCGCGGCACTACGCTCGAAGCCATGGCGGAGCTGAAACCCCTGCAGGAGGGCGGCCGCATCACCGCTGCGGTGTCGAGCCAGACCTGTGACGCGGCATCGGCCATGCTCATCGTTTCGGAGGCGGCGCTGAAGCGCTACGGCCTCACGCCGCGGGCGCGCATCCATCACATCAGCGTCCTTGCGGACGATCCCATCTGGATGCTCACGGCACCCATGCCGGCGACGAAGCGGGCCATGGAAAAAACCGGCATGCGGCTCGACGACATCGACCTGGTGGAGATCAACGAAGCGTTCGCGCCGGTGGTGCTGGCGTGGCTTGCCGACACCGGCTACGACCACGGGAAAACCAACGTCAACGGCGGCGCCATCGCCCTCGGTCACCCGCTTGGCGCCACGGGCACCAAGCTCATGACCACGCTGCTGCACGAACTCGAGCGCACCGGCGGTCGCTACGGCCTGCAGACCATGTGCGAAGGCGGCGGTCAGGCCAACGTCACCATTATCGAGCGCTTGTGATGGCTGGGCTTTGCGCGGATAGAACGGCGATCGTCACCGGTGCTGGCGGCGGTCTCGGTCGCGGCTATGCGTTGGCGCTTGCAGCCGCAGGGGCCAACGTGGTGGTCAACGACATCAATGCGCAAACCGCGGCGGCGACGGTTGCTGAGATTGAAGCATCCGGGGGGCGGGCGCTCGCCAATACCGGCGACATCACCAGCCTCGCCGGCGCGGGTGGCATCTTCCAGGCGGCGCTCGATGCCTTCGGTGACGTGCACGCCATTGTCAACAACGCCGGCGTGTGTCGCGACCGCATGTTTGCCAGCCTCACCGAGGAGGAGTGGGATCAGGTCATCGCGGTACATCTGAAAGGGCACTACGCGCTCAGCAACCAGGCAGCGCGCTACTGGCGCACGCAGTCGAAAGAAGGCAAACCGGTGTGTGCGCGCATCATCAACACCAGCTCCGGCGCTGGCCTGCTGGGCTCGGTGGGGCAGTCCAACTACTCGGCCGCCAAGGCCGGCATTCTGGGCCTCACCCTGGTGCAGGCCGCAGAGCTCGGCCGTTACGGCGTCACTGCCAACGCGTTGGCGCCGCAGGCGCGCACCGGCATGACCGAGGAAGTGTTTGCCGACATGATGAAGGTGCCCGAAGACGGCAGTTTCGATCAGTATGACCCAGGCAACGTCGCACCTCTCGTGGTCTGGCTTGTCAGCGAACAGTCTTCCGCCGTGAGCGGCCGCTGCTTCGAGATTTTCGGCGGCAAGCTCTCCGTCGCCGATGGCTGGCGCACCGGCCCGGAGCGCGACAAGGGTGCCCGCTGGGAAGCGGAGGAGCTCGACGACGTGGTGCGCGCCCTCATCGACGAATCGATGCCGCCGCAGCCGGTGTACGGAGCCTGATATGACCGATCTGCGCAAGCCCCCCGAGTATCCTGCCAGCCACGATCTGCTGGCAGGCAAGCGCGTGCTCGTCACCGCCGCTGCTGGTACCGGCATCGGTTACTCCGCCGCCAGGCGCTGCATGGAGGAGGGGGCGACGGTGATGATTTCCGACATCCACGAAGGACGTCTTGCGGATGCTGCAGATCGCCTCGAGGCGGAGCTGGGCACTCGCCCGGCCACGCAGTTGTGTAACGTCACCCAGCAGGCGGAGGTGGACGCGTTGTTTGCTGCCGCCGGGGCGCTCGATGTGGTGATCAACAATGCAGGTCTCGGTGGTACCGCCAACCTCATGGACATGACCGACGAGCAGTGGCACGTGGTGCTGGATGTCACCCTGAACGGCACGTTCCGCATGACCCGCGCTGCCATGCAGGCTATGCGCGGCCGCGGCGGCGTGATCGTCAATAACGCTTCCGTGCTCGGCTGGCGCGCGCAGAAGGGGCAGGCGCACTACGCTGCCGCCAAGGCCGGTGTGATGGCGCTCACCCGCTGCGCGGCGCTGGAAGGCGCCGAGCACGGTATCCGCATCAATGCAGTTGCGCCGAGCATTGCCATGCATCCGTTCCTCGCCAAGGTCACCACCGATGAGCTGCTCGCCGAACTCACGGCCAAGGAAGCTTATGGTCGCGCTGCCGAGGTGTGGGAGGTGGCCAACGTGATGGTGTTTCTGGCATCCGATTACTCAACCTACATGACCGGCGAAACCGTGTCGGTATCGAGCCAGCGCGCATGAAGATTCAGCTCAGCGCGTTGCCAGGTGCCTCGGGCCAGAGCCTTGGGCCCACGCAGTGGATGACCATCGATCAGAACCGTATCAATCAGTTCGCCGACGCCACCGATGACCACCAATGGATACACGTGGACCAGGAGCGGGCCAAAGACGGGCCGTTCGGCGGCACCATCGCCCATGGCTACCTCACACTTTCGTTGGTGAACCGCTTCCTGCCGGATCTGGTGACGGTGGAAGGGGCGTCGATGGGCGTGAACTACGGCTGCGAGAAGGTGCGTTTTCCTGCGCCGGTACCGGAAGGTGCCCGCATTCGCGGCGTCGGCGAGATCGTCGAGGTGACGCCGGTGAAGGGCGGCCAGCAGATGGTGGTGCGCGTGACTGTGGAGATTGAAGGCAACGAACGGCCGGCCTGTGTGGTGGATACCATCAGCCGGTTCTACGAGTAAAAGGGAAAGAACATGGCGGGAGCTGCGGACAAAGAACTGGCAGGCAAGGTGGCGCTGGTGACGGGCGCGGGGCAGGGTGTGGGGCAGGGCATTGCCTTCGC
>JAUILW010000702.1 GCA_030432795.1 Gammaproteobacteria bacterium | reverse complement strand
TCGCGCGGTCGGTGATTGCAGGATATGAGCAATCACGGAAGGTGCCCTGCTGACAAGAAGCTCAGGAGTGCGCGTAGCGAAAGCTCCGCCACCAGCTTTTCAGGCGCATGTATTGCAGATACGTCCCCGAAAGGCTCCAGGCCATACCATCGCGATGGACCCCACCGGGCGCGTGTGCCTGCAGGAATCAGGCAGGTCGTCAGGTAGATCTTCATCATCGCTTTCGTAGTAAAGCGCGTGTCTCGGCCGCTCCGCTACCGTGGACTCATGGGTATCGAGCTCACTGGACATACGATGAAACTCCGCGCTTTCCTCGCTGTGCAAGTGGATCTTGGCGCTGGAATTGCCAAACAACGTGTGCTGCGTGCGCTCCCAGTAGCGCTCTTTGCCATCGAAGTATTCGAGCCCGATATCACTGCACAGCCGCTGCAGGTAACCCGGCTGCTGCACCAGATCCGCATAGCGTACAGCCACGAACGGCTTGATCAGCGACATGTAAGCGCGGTGGTAGTTCAGCCAGGACTCCGCCCAATGATGCTCCTCACCGCGTTTCTTGCGGGAGCGATAGTACTCAGCAGGGGTTTTCCAGATGAGCACGTGTCGCACGTCGAAACCCGTGCGCAGCAAGCGGTCGGCGTTGCGCTTGATCCAGGGTATGTCCTTGCTCGAATCGACAAGATAGCCAACATCCTCAACAACGCGAAACAGATGCTCGTGTGCATCCTGCGGATGCCGGGCGATGTCTTTCCAGATGGGGCATTTCGCATCACCGCAGCCGCACTCCGGATCGACGTGATACGGCAAATAGGGATGTACTGCGCAATTCACCTCTCCGCAGGAATGCCCCGCGGGATCATTGGCAAGTATCATGTCTAGCAGCGTGCTGCCGCTGTACGCTGTGCCGCCCACGAAGATGACCGTACCTTTCCGTCCCTTGGTACCGTTCGCGCTGCGCTTGTCCTCATCGCCGCTCGTCATATCGTTGCCTGGTGGCCCATTCCCTGATCGCATCAACGGGTCATTCTAGCGGCCTCGCTGCGATTACAACCAGAACCAGTTCGCGTTCGTCCGGCGCCACGCCGGCCGAACTTACATGCTGCTTACAGGCGCTACATTCCTCTCCCCATTCTTTACAACACCGGCCCGCCCGAACGGTACTTTTGTCCCACAGCTCACTCATCAGGAATCAGCAATGTCGCGATTCTTCAAGATCACCCTGGTCGCCGGCCTTGCGGCGAGCCTTGCAATGACCGCTAACAGCGCGTTCGGCCTCAACAACCAAGCTTCGTTCATCCCCCCGGCGGAGCCGGAGTCCCACAGCGTGCCGTTGTGTGCGATCACACCCCGCGCTGAACACAAAGCACCGCTGGCGCAGCCTCTCGAGCTCGGCCAACTGGACGCGGCAGTAGAAGCCGTACGCATGCACCTGATCCTTTCCGGCGACCTCGACCGCGAGCACGCGTACACCTGCCAGAGCCTCGCCGCGCAAACCTTCGACTACGATCTCATGCTTGCTGTCATACGTTTCCAAACCCGCCATGGCCTGGAGCCGGACGGTGTAGTGCACCCACAGACCCAGCGGGTCATGGAGCTGGAGGCACAGCGCAGCCGACCTCAGCACGCCGGTCTTCTGGGCCCCTGATGCCGTTGTGCGGCGCTCGATAGCGCCGCACGCCATTGCACTGAATCCGGCGGTCTGAGAGCATCCGCCGGTGCCCGGCCAACCCCAGACAAACATCCAATTCAGCGTCGTCATCCCCTGTCACAACGACAGTGCGTGGCTTCCGAGATCCGTGGCATCCGCTTCCGGACAGGCCTTCCAGCCGCTTGAAATCATCATCATCGACGACGGTTCCACCGACGCCACCCAGGAAGTCTGCGCTCAACTCGCCGAACACTGCTCGCTATTGCGCGTCCACCGCCAGGACAACGCAGGGGTGAGCGCCAGCCGAAATCAGGGCATTGCCCTCGCGCGGGGTTCGCACCTCGTGTTTCTGGATGCCGATGACGAGCTCAAGCCCGAGGCGCT
>JAUILW010000701.1 GCA_030432795.1 Gammaproteobacteria bacterium | reverse complement strand
CGCGCTCGATCTCCGCTATGGCGCGGGCAAAACGCGAGCGGCTCGCGGCTCGTACACGGCCAAAGCGCCCGAAGCCATTCACCTGCGCGGCTAGGCAGCGCGCCTGCAAGGCGATGCTGCTCCATCGTGCGGAGAAACGTCCCACGGGGGCTACTGTGGGCGCCGATCCGACGGCTGGCGGTTGTGTGCAAAGTTCGTCCATGTTCTTAGAGTCGCAGCTCGCGTGCATTTGGTTTGCCTGCCGTTACTTACCCATCCCATTGACGTCAGCATAGCTGGCCACTCCTGACACGGATGTGTCAGCAGCTGGATGGATAACCAAATAAACGCCGCATTCTCCTGCCAACGGTCTGTCAGTAGCGCACCTTTCACCGCGCCCGCCGCTGCTATGATCCGCGCATGCGCCGAGCTGATCGCCTCTTCGAAATCGTCCTGCTGCTGAGCCGCGGCCGCGTCGTGACTGCCCGCGAGCTTGGCACCCATCTGGAGGTGAGCGACCGAACGGTGTATCGCGACATCCAGGACCTTTGCGCCACCGGCGTGCCGATCGAGGGCGAGGCCGGTGTCGGTTACCGTCTGCGCCGTGGCTACCAGGTGCCCCCCATGATGTTCAACGAGGATGAGCTGCAGGCACTTCTCTTTGGCGCAGAGGTGGTGAAGACCTGGGGCGACCCGGAGCTCGCCAGGGCAGCAGAGCGCATCCTCGCCAAAGTGGATGCCGTATTGCCGGAACGGCTGCGGCACAAACTGGACGACGGCCGGCTGGTGGTGCCGCAGCACGGCTATCCGGACACGGTGGGCGAAACCCTCGGCGTAGTCAGGCGGGCCATCAACGACCGCAGGCGCATGTACCTGGACTATCGCGCCGTGGACGGCGAAACCAGCGAGCGCATCGTCTGGCCGCTGGTGCTGTTGTACTGGGGGCGCACCTGGACCCTCGGCGCCTGGTGCGAGTTGCGCAGCGCCTTTCGCACGTTCCGCCTGGACCGCATCCACGAGTACCGCGTGCTGACGACGCCGTTTCCGGATGAGGAAGGACGACGCCTGAACGACTATCTGGCGGGCGCCGGCGATCCTAACTGGTAAACTGCGCCCGTGCCCGCCACAGCGCTACGGTCGGCACACAGAACACCGCACACGCCACGGCTCCGCCGACCAGCCCCGGTCCGCGCGGATCGATGAGGCACCAGATCAGCATGCCGATGGCCACCTGCGCCGTATAAAGGGAAGCCCATGGCCACATCCAGCGCCGCATGCGCCAGAAGCCGTAGGCGCCGGCGCCGTAGATCAGCCAGTGCAGCGGCGCGGTGGCCTTCGCCCACCAGCCGGTGAGCATGAAGCCGAACCACACCTCCTGGTCCTCGGCCACCGGCTTGATGAACAGGTCAAAAGGCATATAGATGAACGTCATAAAAAGACAGAACAGCCAGATCAGGTTCATCCACCATGGACGCTTGGCCCATTCCTCACGCAGGTTCATACGCCCCCTGTCAAACCGGATTCTCCAGCGGCCGGCCGTCGAGAAAGGCCCGGATGTTGGCCACCGCCATGTTGCCCATGGCCTCGCGGGTAGCGGCCGTGCCGCTCCCCTGATGCGGCAGCAGTACCACGTTGTCGAGCGCGAGAAGGCCAGGATGCACCTGCGGCTCTTGCTCGTAGACATCGAGCCCAGCCCCATTGATCCGTCCCGTGCCCAGGGCCTCCACCAGCGCCGCTTCATCCACCACGTCACCGCGGGCGGTGTTGACGAGGAACGCCGACGAGCGCATCCGCGCCAATGCGTCAGCGTCGATCAGGTGGTGGGTCTCGGCGTTGCTTGGGCAGTTCAGCGACACGAAGTCCGACGCTTCGAGCAAGGATTCGAAGGACACCCATGTGGCACCGAGGGATTGCTCGGCATGCGCGCTGCGGCTGCGATTGTGATAAAGCACACGCATACCGAAGCCCAACGCCGCCCGGCGGGCCAACGCCTCGCCGATGCGGCCCATACCGATGATGCCGAGCGTGGCGCCGCTCACCTGCGTGCCCAG